>CAMDXD010000065.1 GCA_945877995.1 Bordetella parapertussis | reverse complement strand
AAAGAGCCGTTCTGCACGTCGGCGAGGACGGCCTTCATGTTTTCCTTAACGCGCTCGTCGATCACGCGCGGGCCGGAGACGTAGTCGCCGTACTCGGCGGTGTCGGACACGCTCCAGCGCTGCTTCGCGATGCCGCCCTCGTACATCAGGTCGACGATCAGCTTCAGCTCGTGCAGGCATTCGAAGTACGCCATCTCGGGCGCATAGCCAGCCTCGACCAGCGTCTCGTAGCCTGCCTGCACCAGCGCGGTTGCGCCGCCGCACAACACGGCCTGCTCGCCGAACAGGTCGGTCTCGGTCTCTTCCTTGAACGTCGTCTCGATCACGCCGGCACGGGCGGCGCCGATCGCGGCAGCATAGGACAGCGCGACGTCGCGCGCCTTGCCACTGGCGTCCTGGGCGATCGCGATCAGCGCGGGCACGCCGCCGCCCTGGGTGTAGGTCGAGCGCACGAGATGGCCGGGACCCTTCGGCGCGATCATGATCACGTCGATTTCCGCCTTGGGGAGGATCTGCTGGAAGTGCACGTTGAAGCCGTGCGCGAAGGCCAGCGTAGCGCCCTTCTTGATGTTCGGCTCGACCGACTCCTTGTAGACCTGCGCCTGGTGCTCGTCCGGCAGCAGCATCATCACGAGGTCGGCGCCCTTGACCGCGTCGTCAACTTCCTTGACGGTGAGGCCGGCGGCCTTCGCCTTTTCCCAGGACGAGCCACCCTTGCGCAGGCCGACTGTGACCTTCACACCGGACTCCTTCAGGTTGTTCGCATGGGCATGGCCCTGCGAGCCGTAGCCGAGGATGGTGACGTTGCGTCCCTTGATCAGGGAAAGGTCGGCGTCCTTGTCGTAAAAGATGTTCATGCCCAGTCTCCGCGATTACGTTGTGTTGTGAATGGTGGGAGTGCACCGGGCGCAGCGCGCCCGGCAGTGGAGCCGGTGTACCCCGGGCACCGGCCGGCCCGGCGGTCAGACCTTGAGTACCCGCTCCCCGCGGCCGATGCCGGAGGCGCCGGTGCGGACGGTCTCGAGGATCAGCCCCGGTTCGACCGCCTGAAGGAAGGCATCGAGTTTCGATCCCTCGCCGGTCAGTTCGATCGTGTAGGACTTGTCGGTGACATCGATGATGCGGCCGCGGAAGATGTCGGCCATGCGCTTCATTTCCTCGCGGTCCTTGCCGGCGGCGCGTACCTTCACGAGCATCAGTTCGCGCTCGATATGCGCGCCGTCGGAAAGATCGACGACTTTCACCACCTCGATCAGCTTGTTCAGCTGCTTGGTGATCTGTTCAACGACTTCTTCCGAACCGTTGGTGACGATCGTCATCCGGGACAGCGTCGCGTCTTCGGTCGGTGCGACGGTCAGCGACTCGATGTTGTAGCCTCGGGCCGAGAACAGGCCCGATACCCGCGACAGCGCGCCGGGTTCGTTCTCGAGCAGGATGGAGATGATATGGCGCATCGTGTATCGATCAGTACGGTGTAGGTTCGGAAGGCGGACACGGCGTTCGCCGCGCCAGGGTGCCGGAAGGATCCGACGTGGCAGCTGTGGCAGCTGCAGCCGGCAGGCAGGCGTGGGCCCGAACCCCGCGCGGGGACGGGATCAGACCAGGATCATCTCCGACAGGCCCTTGCCGCCGGGCACCATCGGAAACACGTTTTCGGTCTGGTCGGTGATGAAGTCCATGAACACCAGCCGGTCCTTCATCGCGAACGCCTCGCGCATCGCACCTTCCACCTCTGCCGGCTTCTCGATGCGCATGCCCACGTGGCCGTACGATTCGGCGAGCTTCACGAAATCGGGCAGCGCGTCCATGTACGACTCGGCATGCCGGTTGCCATGGAAGAACTCCTGCCACTGCCGGACCATGCCCATGTAGCGATTGTTGAGCATCACCACCTTGATCGGCAGACGGTATTGGGTGCAGGTGGACAACTCCTGGATGCACATCTGGATGCTGGCCTCGCCTGTCACGCAGGCCACCTGCGCATCGCGGTGCGCCAGTTGCACGCCCATGGCCGAAGGCAGCCCGAAGCCCATCGTGCCAAGGCCGCCGGAATTGATCCAGCGCCGCGGCTGGTCAAACTTGTAGAACTGCGCGGCCCACATCTGGTGCTGGCCGACGTCGGACGTGACGTACGCGTTGCCCTCGGTGACCTTGTAGAGCGTTTCGACCACGGACTGCGGCTTGATGATCGCGCTCGCACGGTCGTACTTCAGGCAGTCGCGGCCGCGCCATTCGTCGATCTGCTTCCACCATGCCGCGAGCGCGGTCGCATCGGGCTGTTCCTGGGACGAGGCAGCCTGCGCCAGCATGTCCGCCAGCACGTCCTTGACGTTGCCGACGATCGGGACGTCGACCTTGACCCGCTTCGAGATCGACGACGGGTCGATGTCGATGTGGATGATCTTCCGTTCTTCCTCGTGGAAGTGCTTCGGGTTGCCGATCACCCGGTCGTCGAAGCGCGCGCCCACCGCGAGCAGCACGTCGCAGTGCTGCATCGCCATGTTCGCTTCGTAAGTTCCGTGCATGCCGAGCATGCCGACGAACTGCCGGTCGGTGGCGGGGAAGCCGCCCAGCCCCATCAGCGTGTTGGTGCACGGGAAGCCGAGCGTGCGCACGAGCTTCGTGAGGTCGGCAGCCGCCTCGCCGAGGACGACGCCGCCACCGCTGTAGATCATCGGGCGCTTGGCTTCCATCAGCAGCTGCATCGCCTTCTTGATCTGGCCGGAGTGTCCGCGCGTCACCGGGCTGTAGGAGCGCATCGGTACGTTCTGCGGGTAGCTGAACACCGCCTTCTCGGCCGTGATGTCCTTCGGAATGTCGACGAGCACCGGGCCGGGCCGGCCAGTGGTCGCGATCTGGAAGGCCTTGCGGATCGTCGTCGCGATGTCGCGAACGTCTTTAACGAGGAAGTTGTGCTTCACGCAGGGCCGCGTGATGCCGACGGTGTCGACTTCCTGGAACGCGTCCTGTCCGATCGCATGGGTCGGCACCTGGCCGCTGATGATCACCATCGGGATCGAATCCATGTACGCGGTCGCGATCCCGGTCACGGCGTTGGTCACGCCCGGGCCGGAGGTGACCAGCGCGACGCCGGGCCGGGTGGTCGAGCGTGCATAGCCATCGGCGGCGTGCACGGCAGCCTGCTCGTGGCGCACCAGAATGTGCTTGACCTTGTCCTGCTTGCAGATCTCGTCGTAGATGTACAACACGGCCCCGCCCGGGTAGCCGAACACGAACTCGACCTGCTCTTCCTGAAGGCAGCGGATGACGATCTCCGCGCCGGAGAGTTCCATCACGTTCGCAGCGATCCTGTCCATTGCTTTACCTCTGGGTACCGTGGGCACTTCTTGCGGGGACTGCCGTCCGGGTGACATCAGGGCGCCGCACCCGCGTGGACGCCCGGGCCCCGTTATGGCGATTCGAAATCGAACCAGAGAGGCTACCGGCAAGGGATCATGGGGTCAAGCAACTCCCTGCCGTGCCCGCGACAGGGAGGAATGTACGGCGTCACGGGTGGACGCAGCGGGGGCTTTGGTACCATTGCACATCCCGGACAGCGATATGCAAGCGCCGTACCGGGCAGACGCCCCGCTGCGCACCCCCGTCACCGAGAACGATCCTGGCTTCAGAGAGTGAACTGTCGAGTTTCCTGACCGACGTCGAACGGCGCGCCTTCAAGCAGGCGACCTATGCGGTGCGCGATCCAGAGGCCGGGCTGGACATCGTCCAGGATTCGATGATGAAGCTTGCCGAGAAGTATGCTGACAAGCCGGTTGAAGAGTTGCCCATGCTGTTCCAGCGGATTCTCCAGAACACGATCCGCGACTGGTACAGGCGTACCAAGGTACGCAACACCTGGACCACGCTGTTCTCGTCGTTCTCGGTCAACAAGGACGACGAAGAGGTCGATCCGCTCGAGACATTGCAGGCGGCGGCCGATCCGAACGGCCAGGGAATCAACCCGCCCGACCAACTGCAGCGAATCCAAACCCTTGAAATAATTGAAGAAGCATTGTCTCGGTTACCCGCACGTCAACGCGAAGCGTTCCTGCTTCGTTATTGGGAAGAACTGGATGTCTCCGAAACCGCAGAAGCCATGGGGTGTTCGGAAGGCAGTGTGAAGACGCATTGCTCGCGAGCCACCCACGCGCTCGCCGAGCTTTTGAAAGCCAAAGGAATTTCCCTGTGAACGACGTGCAATTCGGCAGTCAGGTCGCAGCGCTGCTCGACGAGGGGCTGTCGCGCGTCGACCAGGACGTGCTGACCCGGCTGCAGGTGGCACGCAAGTCCGCGCTCGGCATCGCAGCCGCGCCGCACCATGTGCGTGCGCTGGCGGTGGCCGGTGCCGGGTCCGCGGCCGGTAACGGCGGCCTGCAGCACTGGTTCGCCGGCCCGCGGTTGTGGTTCGCGCTCGGAATGCTCACGCTGGCGATCTCGGGGGTGACGCTGACCGAATTCGGCTCGGATGCCGAAGCCGATACCGCGGCAGACCTCGACCTCGCGATCCTCGCCGATGACCTGCCGGTGACGGCCTACATAGACAATGGGTTCGATACATGGCTGAAGCGCCCGGTCGAACCGCAGCAGTAGGGGGCCACGCGGGCCGCCAGGCCTCACGGGTCCTGGTCCGCCAGCCCGCCTGCCGTCCTCGCGCCGCGCTGGGGGTATGCGCGCTGGTCGCAGCGATGATTTCCTTCGGGGTCTTGCCGGTTGGCGGCACGACGTGGGGCATCGGTGCGGCGCATGCCGCCAGTGCGACCATGACACGCGCACCTGCGTGGGCGCAACTGCCGCAGGCGCAGAAAGCGTTCCTTGCACCGATCGAAGAGAACTGGGACTCACTCAGTGCCCAGACGCGGCACAAGCTGATCGGCATCGCGCAGCGGCAGTCCACGATGACTTCGGAACAGCGCGAACGCGTGCAGTCCCGCCTGTCGCAGTGGGCACAGCTGTCGACCGAAGAACGTGAGCTCGCGCGCAAGAACTACCAGCAATTGAACAAGCTCCCGCCGGACCAGCGGCAGGATCTCGCACGTCGCTGGCAGGAGGCGAAGCAACCCGCGCCCGCGGGCACCGCAGAAGGCGGTAGCGAGGGAGCGACCACGGCACCCCAGCAGTAGGCGGGCCAGATGGATTCCACGCTCGCGCCCACGGCGACGCTGCTGCGCCGCCTGGGCAGCCTGGTGTACGAAACGCTGATCGTGGTCGCGCTGCTGTTGCTGTCTGGCCTGGCTTTCCTGCTGCCGCTGCACGCGCTCACGGGTCATGATGCGTCGAACGGCTGGGCGCTGTGGCTGTTGCGCGGCTGGATCCTGGCCGTGCTCGGCAGCTACTTCATCTGGTTCTGGACCCGTGGTGGGCAGACGCTGCCGATGCGCACCTGGCGTCTCAGGGTCGTCGATACCCAGGGTTCTCCGCTGCGCCTTCGGCGGGCCCTATACCGCTACCTCCTCGCATGGCCGAGCATCCTCGCGGCCGGTGCCGGGCTCGCCTGGGCGCTCGTCGATCGCGACCGCCAGTTCCTTCACGATCGGCTGGCCGGCACGCGGCTTGTGCGCATCGAGGCCTGACCCGCTGCCGGGGTAGAACCTGTGTTCAGCGCCGCTCGAAGAAGGCGACCAGGCCGACCGCGACCGACAGGAATGCCAGTGGGGCCAGCAGCGCAGCCAGCCACGGCGGCCAGTCGTACAGCCATCCGGCATGGGATGCCAGCGTGTTGAGGAAGAAGAAGGCGAGTCCCAGCATGATGGCGGCGAACACGCGCGGCCCGGCGCTCGCCCGGCGCGCCTGCTGCGCGAACGGCAGCGCAAGTACCAGCATCACGACGATGCCGAGCGGGTACGCCGCCTTGCGCCAGAGCGCGATCTCGTAGCGGCTGACAGCCTGCCGGCTGCCACGCAGGTGCTGAACGTACTCCCAGAGGCTGGCTGCCGACATGGCATCTGGCTTGACCAGCAGCACGGTGAGCAGTCCGGGCGTCAGCACGGACGTCCATTCGCGCGTGGGGGTGCGCTCCACGACCGTCCGATCCCCGTCGAAGCGCGTCTCGCTGACCGTTTCCATCTGCCAGCGGTTGTCGCCGAGGTGGGCGCCCTGCGCGGCGAACCATACGCGGCTCAGTCGCCATGACGCATCGAACTCGTAGACGCGCACACCGAACAGGCGCAGCTCGGGCGTGACCTGCGCGACGTTGATGAAGCTGTTGCCGTCCTTGACCCACAGTCCCGACCGGAACTCTTGTGCGACGACCGCCGCCTTCGCCTGCAGGCGCAGCGCCTGGGCCGTGCGCTTGGCCGCCGGAGCGACCGCTTCGCCGACCAGCACGCCGACCAGCGCGATGATCACGCCGGCACGTACCAGCACGAGCGCCATGCGCAACGCCGACACGCCGGAGGCCCGGATCACCGTGTACTCGGACTGCTGAGCCATCTGCGTCAGGGCAAAGGTGGTGCCGATCAGGGCTGCCACCGGCAGGATGCCGTACAAGTGGCTGGGCAGGTTGAGCAGCACGAACAGGAACATCTCGCGCAGGCTGTACGAGCCTTCGCCCATGTCGTCGAGTTCGCCGATCAGGTCGAACAGCGCGAACAGGCCGAGCAGCCCGCCGGCCACCAGCGCGGTCGTGGTGTATACCTCGCGCCTCAGGTAGCGGCTGATGACGACCATCGGTCTGGGGCCTCAGCCGGCCTGGCCGGCCGGCGTGCGCCGCGGCCAGCGCAGCCGCGGCCATGACAGGACGAACGCACGGCGCGAGAACAGCAGCAGCGTCAGCCCGAGCATCAACGCATGCACGACCCAGAACCCGGTCGCTGGTGCCACCCGCTCCTGCGCGATCCACGCCTGCACGATCGACAGCAGGTTGCTGTAGAGCATGTAGAGCAGGATCGCGAACACGTAGTTGAGCGACTGGCCCATCCGCGGATTGACATGGGAGAGCGGGATCGCCGCCAGCGCGAGGATCACGGCCATGATCGGCAATCCGCAGCGCCACGTGAGTTCCGCGATGTGCGCTGGAAGCGGATTCGACAGCAGTTCGAGTGTCGACAGGCCCTTGATCGGGCGATTGCCGGCGCGCGAATCTGCGGCCTCGATCCGTATCGCGTAGCGCTCGAATACGGTGGTGCGGAACGATGCCGACCCCGGGTCGCCCTCGTAGCGCCGCCCCTGCTCGAGAACCAGGAAGCGGTCACCGTTCTCGCGCGTCTCGAGGAACCCCCGACGCGCGACCATGCTGCCGCCTTTCTGGTTCTGGACCGAGTGTACGAACACGTTGCCCACCGTGTTGTCCTCGCGCGACACGGACTCGACGAAATACACGCGGTCGCCACCGCGCGATTCGCGGAACACGCCGGCCGTCACGCTCGCCGACTCGTCGCGCGCCTCGAGCTGGCGCAGGTACTCGCTGCTCTTCTGGTTCGCCCATGGCGACAAGGTCAGGCTGAGCGCGCCGATGATCACGGCCAGCGGCACCGAGAATGCGAGTACCGGCCCGATCCATGCCTGCGGCGACACGCCGCTGGCCGACCACACCACCATCTCGGAATCGCGGTGCAGCCGGGTCAGGCAGCTGAGCACTGTGATGAACAGCGTCAGCGAAAGGACAACCGGCAGGTAGTTGAACGCCGTGAAACCGAGGATCGCCGCCACCCCGTCGGCGGCGAACTTGCCGCCCGCCGCCATGCCCAGCAACCGGATGAACTGCGTGGTGACCATGATCGCGAGCAGCACCGCGCACACGGCCGAGGCGGTGAGCAAGAACTCCTTGAGCTGCGCGCGGTAGAAGATCAGCACGCGCGCGGCGTCTGCGGCACGGCGCGGGCAATCGCCCGATCATTTTGACTTGGGAGAGACCGCACGCCGATAATCGGACGCAACATGGCAGCGGCCAGAGCAGTTACCTGAGCGAGGGACATCAGATGGAATTTAGCATAAAGACCGGCAGCCCCGAGAAGCTGAAGAGCGCCTGCGCCGTGGTCGGCGTGTTCCAGACGCGCGAATTGTCGGCTTCCGCGCTGGCGGTCGACAAGGCGACCCGCGGCGTGCTCTCCGCCATCGTCAAGCAGGGCGATTTCGACGGCAAGGCGGGCACCACCCTGCTGTTGCCCCGGGTCGAAGGAAAGGTGTTCGAGCGCATCCTGCTCGTCGGGCTCGGTCCGGCCGGACAATTCCACGAGAAAGCCTATCGCGAGGCCGTGCGCGCGGCGGTATCGGCGCTGCGCCAGACCGGCGCCCGCGATGCGCTGCTGTGCCTGACCGAGGTGCCGGTGGCCGGCCGCAGCCAGGCGTGGGCGATCACGCAGGCCGTCGTCGTCGCGATGGAAACGCTCTACCGGTTCGAGCAGATGAAGAGCCAGCCAGAGCGCAACGCGCCCGCGCTCCGCTCGCTCTCGCTGAAGGTCAATGCGCGAAGCAACGTCGGCGCCGAGGCTGCGCTGGCCCAGGGCGTCGCCACCGCGCAGGGGATGAACCTCGCGAGGGACCTCGCGAACCTGCCACCGAACATCTGCCATCCGACCTACCTGGCGGCACAGGCGGCGGCGCTGGCCAGGTCGCACCGCCTCAAGCTCGAGGTACTCGATCAGAAGGACATGGAGCGGCTCGGCATGGGCGCCCTGCTCGCCGTCGCCAGGGGCAGCCGACAGCCGCCGAAGCTCATCTCGCTGGCCTGGAAAGGCGGCGATCGCAAGTCGGCACCGGTGGTGCTGATCGGCAAGGGCATCACCTTCGATACCGGCGGTATCTCGATGAAGTCGCCTGCTGAAATGGACGAGATGAAGTTCGACATGGCCGGTGGCGCCAGCGTCCTCGGCACCATGAAGGCAGTGGCGATGCTCAAGCTGCCGATCAACGTGATCGGCGTCGTGGCCGCGGCCGAGAACATGCCCGGGGGCAATGCCACCCGCCCCGGCGACATCGTGACCACGATGTCCGGCCAGACGGTCGAGATCCTGAACACCGATGCCGAGGGGCGGCTCGTACTGTGCGACGCGATGACCTGGTGCGAACGCCACCAGCCGGCGCTGGTGATCGACATCGCGACCCTGACCGGTGCCTGCGTGATCGCGCTCGGCCATGTCGCCTCGGGTCTGTATGCGAACAACGAGGCGCTTGCGCGCGACGTGCAGCAGGCCGGCGATGCTGCCTGGGACCGCGTCTGGCAGATGCCGCTGTGGGAAGACTACCAGGAGCAATTGAAGAGCAACTTCGCCGACTTCTCGAACATCGGCGGCCGGCCTGCAGGCAGCGTGACCGCCGCCTGCTACCTCGCACGTTTCGCGCGCAAGTTTCCCTGGGCGCACCTGGACATCGCCGGCACCGCCTGGAAGTCCGGGCGCGACAAGGGGGCGACCGGGCGTCCGGTACCGCTGCTCACCGAGTTCCTGGTGGCGCGCGCCCGTGCAGCACGGTCATGACCGGTCATCGCCCTTGACGATGCCTGACCGTCCCGCCATGCCAGGCTCATCGACCACGGCCAGCGCGCGATGACCCGGATCGACTTCTACACCAACGTCGAGTCGCGCGAGCGCACCGCCTGCACCATCGCCGCCAAGGCACTGGAGCGGGGGATGCGCCTGCTGGTCCTCACCGCCGACGAAGCCCAGTCCGATCGGCTCGATCGGCTGCTCTGGACATTCGCCCAGCTCAGCTTCCTGCCGCATGTGCGGGCCACCCATCCGCTGGCCGCGCAGACGCCGGTGATCGTCGACCATGCCTTCGATCCGCTGCCGCACGACGAGGTGCTGCTCAACCTGACCGATGCGACGCCGCCGGTGTTCAGCCGCTTCCAGCGGCTGGTCGAGATCGTGTCGCTCGACCCCGATGACCGTCAGCGGGCACGGGGCCGGTGGCGCTTCTATTCCGAGCGCGGGTATCCGCTCGCGTCGCACGACCTCGCGAAACCCGGACACGGCAGCGCGGCTGCCACGCGCACCGTGGCAGGCTGATCCAGGCGATGGCCGAGACACCACTGGACCCGCCCCCCGCTGACGGTGACTCGGGCGAGATGCTCGAAAAGCTCGAAGCGCTGCTCGGACGGTTGCACGGGCCGGATTCACCGGGCGAAGATCCGCCGGCCAGGGCGGAGATTCCGACGCTCGACGAACCGGTCCAATGGACCGCGCCGGTCGCAGGCCTGCACGCCATCCCGGCCGGGGGTCACATCCCGACGCTGACCGAACCGGTGGCACTGCAGGGCGCGGCCGTGCCGCAGCCGGCGCCCGACCCGATGAGCCACCAGGCGTTGCGCCAGCGCGTCGAATCCCTCCTCGATCCCGACCTCGAGCAGCGGCTGTACCAGCGTGCGCTGGCCGACCTGGAGCGCACCCTGATCGACATCGAGCGCGGCTTTCGCGACGAACTCGCTGCCTGGCGCGATGAACACACGACGCAGATGCGCGACCAGGTCCGGTGCGAGATCGAGCGCGCGGTGGACGAGGTGGTGGCCGAGTTGGCCCGCCAGCGGGAGCCCGGCTCGCGCTGAACGGGCAGGCCCGCGGGCCTGCCGAGGGGGCGGCGCTGCCTGCCCCTATAATCGTCGGCCAACCACAGTCGCCTGCACACGCCACGATCCATGGAACTTCCGAAGAGCTTCGACCCGGGCAGCATCGAATCATTCTGGGGCCCTGAATGGGAGCGCCGCGGCTACTTCGCTGCCGGCACAGAAGCGGGCCGTCCGGCGTTCGCGATCCAGCTGCCGCCGCCGAACGTGACCGGCATCCTCCACATGGGGCATGCGTTCAACCAGACGATCATGGATGCGCTGACGCGCTACCACCGGATGCGCGGCTTCAACACGCTCTGGCTGCCGGGCACCGACCATGCAGGCATCGCCACCCAGATCGTCGTCGAGCGCCAACTCGAGGCGAAGGGACAGTCGCGCCATGCCCTCGGCCGCGAGAAGTTCATGGAGCAGGTCTGGGACTGGAAGCGCTTCTCCGGCGACACCATCATCAACCAGATGAAGCGCCTGGGCGCCTCGGCCGATTTCGAGCGCGAGTACTTCACGATGGACGAGTCGCTGTCCACGGTGGTGGTCGACACGTTCGTGCGGCTCTACGAGCAGGGGCTGATCTACCGCGGCAAGCGACTGGTGAACTGGGATCCGAAGCTGGGCACGGCGGTGTCCGACCTCGAGGTCGAGAGCGAGGAGGAAGACGGCCGACTGTGGGAGATCCGCTACCCGCTCGCCGGCAGCGCCGACGGCGGCCTGGTGGTGGCGACCACCCGCCCCGAGACGATGCTCGGAGACGTGGCCGTCGCCGTGCACCCGGACGACGAGCGCTACCGCGCGCTGGTCGGGCGCAGCCTGGTGCTGCCGCTTAGCGGCCGCGAGATACCGGTGATCGCCGATGCCTATGTCGATCCGGCCTTCGGCACCGGCTGCGTGAAGATCACCCCGGCGCACGACTTCAACGACTTCCAGGTCGGCGAGCGGCACGGGCTGGCACCGATCGGCATCCTCACCCTGGACGCGAAGGTGAACGACCACGCGCCAGAGAAGTATCGCGGCATGGACCGTTACGTCGCGCGCAAGGCGGTGCTGGCCGACCTGCGCGAGGCCGGCCTGCTGGTGGGCGAGAAGCCGCACAAGATGATGGTGCCGCGCTGCGCACGCACCGGCGAGGTGGTCGAGCCGATGCTCACCGACCAGTGGTTCGTGGCGATGGGCAAGCCGGCGCCCGACGGTACCCTGCATCCTGGCCGGTCGATCAGCGCGGTTGCGCGCGATGCGGTGCGCGACGGCCAGGTGCGCTTCTTCCCGGAGAACTGGACCAGCACCTACAACCAGTGGCTCGACAACATCCAGGACTGGTGCATCTCGCGCCAGCTCTGGTGGGGCCACCAGATCCCGGCCTGGTACGGTCCCGACGGCCATGTCTACGTCGCACGCAGCCAAGCCGATGCGCTGGCACAGGCGCGCGCGCGCGGCAGCGACGGTCCGCTCACGCGCGACCCGGACGTGCTCGACACCTGGTATTCCTCGGCGCTGGTCTGCTTCTCGACGCTCGGCTGGCCAGCAGCGGCGCAGCCCGATGCGGCGCCTGCGCAGAAGGCCGCCTATGATCTCTACCTGCCCTCGTCGGTGCTGGTCACCGGCTACGAGATCATCTTCTTCTGGGTGGCGCGCATGGTGATGATGACCCTGCACTTCACCGGCCGCATCCCGTTCCGCGACGTCTACATCCACGGCATCGTGCGCGATGCCGAGGGCAAGAAGATGTCGAAGTCAGAGGGCAACACGATCGACCCGGTCGACCTGATCGAAGGCATCGCGATCGAGCCGCTGCTGGAGAAGCGCACCACCGGGTTGCGCCGTCCCGAGACCGCACCGAAGGTCGCCGCGCGCACGAAGAAGGAGTTCCCGGCCGGCATCCCGCCGTATGGCGCCGATGCCCTGCGCTTCACGATGGCCGCCTATGCGACGCTCGGGCGCAACGTGAACTTCGACTTCAAGCGCTGCGAGGGTTACCGCAATTTCTGCAACAAGCTCTGGAACGCGACACGCTTCGTGCTGATGAACACCGACGGCCAGGACTGCGGGCTGGACGAACAGGCGGCCGTGGTGCTGTCAGAGGCCGACCGCTGGATCATCGGCGAGTTGCAGCGGGTGGAAGCCGAGGTGGCGCGCGGCTTCGCCGACTACCGCCTGGATAACGTCGCGCAGGCGATCTACCGCTTCGCCTGGGACGAGTACTGCGACTGGTATGTCGAACTGGCGAAGGTGCAGTTGCAGGACGAAGACCCGGCGGCGCAGCGCGGCACCCGGCGCACGCTGCTGCGCGTGCTCGAAGCCACGTTGCGCCTGGCGCATCCGGTGATTCCGTTCATCACCGAGGCGCTCTGGCAGACGGTGTCGGTAGCCGCCGGCAAGCGGCGCGCGGACGAGACCTCCAGCATCATGGTGCAGCCGTATCCGCAGCCGCAACCGGAACGGATCGATCCGGCGAGCGACGCCGCGATCGAGCGCCTGAAGGCCCTGGTCAATGCCTGCCGCCAGCTGCGCGGGGAACTGAACCTGTCGCCGGCGCAGAAGGTACCGCTGGTGGCCTTCGGCGACGACGGCACGGTAGCCCGGTTCGGGCGCTACCTGGTGCCGCTCGCCCGGCTGTCGACGGTCACCGTCGCCGATGACGCGCCGGCGGGCACGGATACGACAGCGGCGGACGACGGCGCCGCGGACGCGCCGGTCGCCGTGGTGGGCACCACGCGCCTGGTGCTGAAGGTCGAGGTGGACATCGCCGCCGAGCGCGAACGCCTCGGCAAGGAGGCCGCCCGGCTCGAGAACGAGATCGCAAAGGCGCACGGCAAGCTCGCCAACGAGAACTTCGTGGCGCGCGCGCCAGCCCAGGTACTCGAACAGGAGAAGGCGCGGCTGGCCGGATTCACCGCGACGCTGGAGAAG
>CAMDXD010000064.1 GCA_945877995.1 Bordetella parapertussis | reverse complement strand
GGTCTCGCCGGTCAGCGTGGCGCTCACGCCGGGCGTGCTGCCCTTGTACGGCACATGCAGGATATCCACCCCCGACAGGTGCTGGAACAGCGCCGCCGACAGGTGCGGCGAACTGCCCACGCCGGCCGAGGCGTACTTGATCGCGCCGGGTTTCTTCTTCGCCAGCGCGATCACGTCGGCGATGGTCTTCACCGGCAGCGACGGATGCGCGACCAGCACGCTGGTCGAGTAGCCGAAGTTGGCAACCGCCACGAAGTTGCGCACCGGGTCGTAGGACAGCTTCGGATACAGCGAAGGATTGATCGCCATGATGCCGGTGCCGCTGACGATCAGCGTGCCGCCATTGGGCGCGGCCTTGAGCGCAGCCTCGGTGCCGATGATGCCGTTCGCGCCGGGACGGTTCTCGATCACCACCGTCACGCCGAGCGCATCGCCCAGGCGCTGGCCGATCAGGCGCGCGAGCGTGTCGGTGGAGCCGCCGGCCGCCTGCGGAACCATGAACAGGACCGACTTCACCGGGTAGTCGGCTTGCGCCGTCTGTGCATGCGCCGCCACCGCGAGCGGCAGCAGGCAGCAGCCCGCTGCAGCGGCGGGCAGCCGGGCGGCGATTCGGGCAGGGATGCCAGCACGGATACGGGCAGGGATGCATTTCATCGAAGGCTCTCCTGTTACCTGTTCGTTGAAGCGCCGCGCAGGAACTTGCGCAGCACGTACTGGACGATGCCGCCGTGCCGGTAGTACTCGGTCTCGAGACGGGTATCCAGGCGCGCGGTCAGCGTGACGGTGCTGCGGCTGCCGTCCGCGCGAATGATCGTGCATGCCACCGGGACGCGCGGTGCCTGCGCCGCAGCGACGGTGTCGATGTCGAAGGTCTCGTGCCCGGTCAGCCCGAGCGTCTTCCGGGTGGTGCCCTCCGGAAGCTGCAGCGGCAGCACGCCCATGCCGACCAGGTTCGAGCGGTGGATGCGCTCGAACGATTCGGCGATCACCGCGCGGATGCCGAGCAGCGCGGTGCCCTTGGCCGCCCAGTCGCGCGACGAGCCCGCACCGTACTCGCGCCCGGCGACCACCACCAGCGGCACGCCCGCTTCACGATAACGGTCGGCGGCTTCATGCACCGACATCGCCTCGCCCGAGGGCAGGTGCAGCGTTGAAGTGCCCTCGACCCCGGGCGTGAGTTCGTTGCGCAGCCGCAGGTTGGCGAAGGTGCCGCGCACCATCACCTCGTGGTTCAAGCGCCGCGCCGCATAGTTCACGAAGTCCTTCGGCGCGACACCCAGCGACTGCAGGTAGCGCCCCGCAGGTCCGTCGGCCGGGATCGCGCCGATCGGCGAGATGTGGTCGGTGGTCACCATGTCGCCCAGCATCAGCAGCACGCGCGCGCCCTGCAGCGGCTGCACGGCCTGCGGCACCGGCGGCATTCCCTCGAAGAACGGCGGACGGATAATGAAGTGGCTGCCGGCACGCCAGTCGTGGCGCGGCGTGTCCGGCGCCTGCAGCGCCTGCCACTGCGGCGTGCCGTCGAGGATGGTGCGATAGCGTTCCGTGAACAGCCCGGCGTCGAGCGTCGCCTTCAGCACCGCACGCACTTCATCCGCATCGGGCCAGATCTCGCGCAGGTAAACCGGCTGGCCCTGCGGATCGTGGCCGAGCGGCTCGCGGGTCAGGTCGCGGGTGACGGTGCCGGCGATCGCACAGGCGACGACCAGCGGCGGCGAGGCCAGGAAGTTCGCACGTACGCTCGGATGGATGCGCGCATCGAAGTTGCGGTTGCCCGAGAGCACCGCCACCGTCGCCAGGCGTGCCGAGTCGATCGCTTCGCGCACCTCCTCGGCCAGCGGGCCGGAGTTGCCCATGCAGGTCATGCAGCCGAACCCAGTCACCTGGAAGCCGAGCGCGTCGAGGTCCTCCTGCAGGCCGCTGCGCGCGAGGTAGTCGGCCACCACGCGCGAACCGGGCGACAGCGAGGTCTTCACCCGCGGCGGCGGCTTGAGCCCGCGGCGCCGCGCATTGCGTGCGAGCAGGCCGGCGGCGAGCATCACCATCGGATTCGAAGTGTTGGTGCAGCTGGTGATCGCGGCAATCGTCACGTCACCGTCGCCGAGCGTGTCGTCCATGCCGGCCAGCGGCACGCGGGCGGGTGCGGCCGCAGCGGGCGCAGACGATGCCACCACCGACGCGAACGCGCCAGGCACCTGCGCCAGCAGCAGCCGCGCATCCGGCCGCCCCGGCCCGGCCATGCAGGGCTCGATCGCCGCGAGGTCGATCTCTACCACCTGCGCATAGTCGGGCGGCGGCTGCGCCGTGTCGCGCCACAGCCCCTGCGCCTTGCAGTAGGCCTCGACCAGCGCCACCTGCGCCGGCGGTCGGCCGGTCAGCGACAGGTAGGCGAGCGTCTCCGCATCGACCGGGAAGAAGCCCATGTTCGCGCCGTACTCAGGCGTCATGTTCGACAACGTCGCCCGCTCCGGCAGCGTAAGCGTGTCCACCCCCGGGCCGAAGAACTCCACCACCCTGGCGATCACCCCGTGCCGGCGCATCGCCTGCGTGACAGTGAGCGCGAGGTCGGTGGCGGTTGCAACCCCGGGCAGGCGCCCGACCAGACGGCAGCCGACGACCTCCGGGATCAGGATCGAGATCGGCTCGCCGAGCGCGACCGTGCCGCCTTCGAGCCCACCGACACCCCAGCCGACGACGCCCAGCGCATTGGTCATCGCGGTATGGCTGTCCATCGCGATCAGCGAATCCGGGTACGCGAGGGTGCGGCCGTCGACCTCGGCGGTGAACACCACGCTGGCCAGATACTCCAGGTTGATCTGGTGCAGGATGCCCGAGCCCGGCGGGAACACGCGCAGGTTGCCGAACGCGCGGCTGCCCCAGCGCAGGAACGCATAGCGCTCGTGGTTCTGCTCGAACTCACGCTGCATGTTGAACGCGAGCGCATCGGGATGCCCGTGCGCCTCGACCATCACCGAGTGGTCGACGATGAAGTCGAGCTGGACCTGCGGGTTGATCCGCCGCGGGTCACCGCCGAGGTCGACCATCGCGTCGCGCATCGCCGCCATGTCGCCGAGCAGGGTGATGCCGGAGGAGTCGGGCATCATCATGCGCGCGGGACGGAAGCCGATCTCGCAGTCCACCGGCCCGGCGGCACGTGCGTCGTTCCGCTGGGCCAGCCAGCGCACGAGGTTGTCGAGGTCGTCGCGGCCGGACTGGCCGAGGGCGCGCTGGCGCAGCAGGTTCTCCACCAGCACCTTGACCGTGAACGGCAGGCGCCCGAGGCCGGACAGACCCGCGCCTTCGGCCGCCGACAGGCTGATGTAGTCGTACTCGGTGCCGCCGACAGGCAGCGTGCGACGCAGGGCGATGGCGTCCTGCCTGGAGACCGCTGGGGTCATTCATCCTCCTCAGCGCAGGCGGCTGCGTCGATCGGTTCGACGTCTGCGGCGCCTGCTGCGATGCGCAGGATTCTAGCGCCTTGCGGCCTGCGCATCGAACGGTCATGGGTTACATTGCCGGCGAATGAAACCGCACCGACAACACGAAGGGCAGAAGATGATTGCAGTGCCGCATGCTCCCCCGTTCCGCGCCGACCAGGTCGGCAGCCTGCTGCGGCCCGCCCATCTCATCGAAGCGCGCGAGCAGCGCCGCAAGCGCCTGCTGTCGGACGACGAACTGCGTGTCATCGAGGACGACGCCATCCGCGAGGTAGTCGCGCGGCAGGAAGCAGCCGGCCTGCGCGTGGTGAGCGACGGCGAGTTCCGCCGGCAGAACTACATCGTCGATTTCTTCCGCAAGGCGCTCGGCTCAGGTGGCCTGAAGGCGGAGCCGGGCGACTTCGTCCATCGCAACGCGAAGGGCGACACCATCCCGGTCGAGAAGCTCGTCATCCACAAGCCGCTGCGCTGGACCGGCCCGATCTTCGCCGAGCACCTCGCCTTCGTGCGCTCGATCACCCAGTGCACGCCGAAGATGACGGTACCCTCGCCGATCGTGCTGCACTTCATGGGCGGCAACGATGCCATCCTGCGCGATGCATACACCTCGCTCGACGCGTGGTGGGCCGACGTGATCGAGGTCTACCGCCAGGAGTTCGCCGCGCTGCATGCAGCCGGCTGCACCTACCTGCAGATCGACGAGACCTCGCTGGTGAAGTTCGGCGACCCGGAGATCCGGGCCGTGCTGGAGCGCCGCGGCGAAGACTGGCGCACGCTGGTGGAAACCTATGTCGAGGTGATCAATGCGGTGATCGCCACCGCACCGGCGGGCATGACCGTCGGCATCCACGTCTGCCGAGGCAACCGCCTCGGCTTCTGGCAGGCCGATGCCGGCTACGAGTTCATGGCCGACCAACTGTTCCGCCGGCTCAATGCGCGCTTCTACTTCCTCGAGTTCGACAGCCCGCGCGCGGGCCCGATCGATGCGCTGAAGTACATGCCCGATGACAAGACCGTGGCGCTCGGCCTGGTGACGACCAAGTCGCCGGACCTCGAAGACCCGGAGATGCTGCGCGCGCGCATCCAGGAGGCCTCGGCCTTCGTCTCGATGGACCGACTGTGCCTGAGCCCGCAGTGCGGCTTCTCCGGCAACGTCGGCAACACGGTGATGACGGCCGACCAGCAGTTCGCGAAGCTGCGCCTGCTCGCCGAGACCGCGCGTTCGGTGTGGCCGGACGCCTGAGCATGGCGGCGCGCGCCCTGCTGATTGCCGCGACGCTCGGTGCAACTGCGCTTGCAGGCACGGCCGCAGCCGTAGCGCAGGCCTATCCGGCCAGACCCATCCGGCTGATCATCCCGTTTCCGCCGGGCGGCGGCAGCGATGTCACTGGTCGCATCGTCGCCATGGCGATGAGCGAACGCCTCGGCATGCAGATGGTGGTCGACAACCGCGCCGGTGCCGGCGGCCTCATCGGCACCGAACTGGCCGCCAATGCCGCGCGCGATGGCTACACGCTGCTGGTGGCCTCGCTGGCCCACGTGGTGAGCCCGTGGCTGTACGACCTCAAGGGCCGTTTCGACCCGATCCGGTCGTTCGCGCCGGTGGCCATCGTGGCGGGCAGCCCGGTCGTACTGGTGGTGCATCCTGGCGTGCCCGCCCGGTCGGTGGCGGAACTGCTCGCCTTCGCGCGGAAGAATCCCGGCAAGCTGCAGTACGCCTCGGCGGGCGTGGGCAGTGTCAGCCACCTCGCGGCCGAGCTGTTCAACTACAGCGCGAAGGTGGACATGCTGCACGTGCCCTACAAAGGTGCAGGTGCGGCGACCGTCGATGTCATCGCCGGGCATGCGAACCTCACGTTCGGCGGCCTGCTGGCCACTGTGCCGCACGTACGTGCGGGCAGGCTGCGCGCGCTGGGGGTCGGGTCGCTCCAGCGAAATCCGATCCTGCCGGACGTGCCCCCGATCGCCGAGGCCGGGGTCCCCGATTACGAAACGGTGAACTGGTTCGGGCTGCTAGCGCCTGCCGGCACTCCAGCGGCCATCATCGAGCGCCTGCACCGGGAAGTCTCGGCAGTGCAGGAGTTGCCCGAGATCCGGAAGCAGCTCGACAACGACGGCGCGACGGTACTGCGGATGACCCCGCCCCAGTTCGGCGCCTACATGGCCGCCGACATGGAGAAGTGGGGTCGCGTGGTGAAGGGGGCTGGCATCAAGGCAAATTAAGGAAGACCCCGTCGGAAGACCCCGAGCGCGCCCCGGTAAACCACGCGCAACGCCACTGGCAGGATCAGGCGATCACTTCCACCTTCGCCCGCCGCGCCACCGCGCTCCAGGTGGTGATCTGCGATTCGATCAGCTTGTCGAACTCTGCCCCGGTCACCGGGGCCTTCCGCGGCAGCGTTTGCAGGTCGTCCAGCCGCTTCATGATGTCCGGGCGGGCGAGGATCTCCGGCATCAGCGCGGTGAGCCGCTGCGCGATCGGCGCCAGCAGGCCCTTCGGCGCCGACAGGCCCAGCCACTGCGAACCGGTGAGCGAGGGGAAGCCCGCCTCGGCGAAGGTCGGGATGTCGGGCAGGTGGTTCGCCGAACCGATGCCCGAAGAGCCTTAGCGCACCGGCTTCACCCGGGCCGTCGCGACGTAGTCCGCCAGCGACTTGTTCACCGTGGCCGGCGTCAGCCGCGTCGCCCTGACCAGCGCCGCGTCGAAGCGCCGCCACAGCGAGGGCGACCACTGGACAGGCGGGGCGTGCGGCAGCGGCAAGGCCACGAAGGCCTGGAACGGTTCACCGGCCGTCGCGACGGTGACGTAGTGCCCGGGAGAAGGTCGGTGCATCGGAGGGAAACCTGAAACAGGATGCGGTCTTGTTTTAGGGTATTGCGTTAAAGTAACCCAATGGTTGGCGTTGACGTGCCCTTTCTCATCGCGGAGCATCTCCAGACGGAATGGGTCAGCTCGGAGAACGGGACAATGGGTGACGCAAGGAAACCGGCTTTCCCCTTCTCCGCCGCCATAGTCGGCGCCTGCTTCACCCTCGCACCGCTCCTGGCCACCGCCCAGCCCTACCCTTCCAAGCCCGTCCGCGTCCTCGTCGGCTTCACCGCCGGCGGCAGCATCGACATCGTCGCGCGCCTGCTGGCGCAGAAGCTCTCCGAATCCTTCGGCCAGACTTTCCTCGTCGAGAACCGCGCCGGCGCCGCCGGCAACATCGCCGCCGAGCATGTCGCCCGCGCCGCACCCGACGGCCATACGCTGCTATTCAGCAACACCACCCCGCTGGCCTCGGGCCTGAGCATCTACAAGAAGCTCCCCTTCGACCCGCGGCAGGATTTCGCGCCGATCGTGCAGGTCGTCGACCAGCCGATGGTGATGACGGTACACCCTTCGCTGCCGGTGAAATCGGTGAAGGACCTGGTCGCGCTGGCGCGCGCGCATCCCGGCAAGCTGAACTACGGCACCACCGGGGTGGGCGGCGGCCATCACCTGCGCGGCGAGCAGTTCATGATGTATTCCAGCGTGAAGCTGACCCCGGTGGCCTACCGGGGCGGGGCGCAGGCGCAGCAGGCACAACTCGCCGGCGAGATCGAGGTGATGTTCGATACCGTGCCCACCGCCATCGAGCCTGTGCAGTCGCGGCGGCTGCGTGCACTCGCGATCATGTCCGGCAGCCGCGTCGCGCAGCTCCCCGGCGTGCCGACGCTGGATGAATCCGGCTTCAAGGGCTTCGACGCGAGCGGCTGGATGGCGCTGGTGGCCCCGGCGAAGACACCGCCGGAAGTCATCGCGCGCCTCAACAAGGCGGTCAACGCGGCACTGGCGACCCCCGACCTGCGCTCGAGGCTGGAGGCGCTCGGGCTGGCGGTCGCGGGCGGGAGCACCGAATCGCTGCTGGCGCTGATCAAGCGCGAGATCGACCTCTATGCACGGATCGTGAAGGCGTCCGGGCTCGAACTGCAGTAGGCGACGATGACCCACCCGCTCGACCCCATCCTGTATCCGCGCACCATCGCGATCATCGGTGCGTCGAAAGACCCGGCCAAGCGCGGCTACCGCGCGCTGAAGACCCTGCTCACCGACGCGTTCGACGGGCGCATCTTCCCGATCAACCCGAAGGAAGGCGAGATCCTCGACGTCCAGTGCCATCCGAGCCTGGGCGCGGTGCCGGAACCCATCGACCTCGCCATCGTCTGCACCGCAGCGGCGACGACGCCGGACATGGTCGAGGCCTGCGGACGCAACGGCGTCAAGGGCGCGCTGCTGCTCGCCGGTGGCTTCAGCGAGGCGAGCGAGGCCGGACGCCTGCTGGAGGAGCGAACCGTGGCGATCGCCCGCCGGCATGGCGTGCGGCTGATCGGGCCGAACACTGCCGGGATGTTCACCGCGCGGCACAGCTGCAACGCGTACGGCCGCCCGGACATCCCGCATGGCCCGCTTGCGCTGGTGTCGAACTCGGCGAACGTGCTGCGCTCGCTCGAGCTCGAGATCCGCTTCCACGGCCACAGCGGCATCAGCGCGATGCTGTCGGTCGGCAACCAGGCCGACCTGCAGTTCCACGAGTATCTCGACTGCTTCGGCGACGACCCGGAAACGCGTGCGATCGTCTCGTACATCGAAGGCTTCAAGGACGGGCCCGCGTATCTCGCGGCGGCGCGCAGGGTCGGCCAGCGTAAGCCGATCGTGGTCTATGCGGTGGGGCGCACGGCCGAGGGCAAGGGCGCCGCGCGGTCGCACAGCGGCTCACTGTCGGCGGACCATGTCGTGACGCGCGGCGTGCTGCGCCAGGCGGGCGTGGTGCTGGTCGAGCAATCCGACCACCTGTTCCCGGTCGCCGATGCGCTGATGCTGTTCCCGCCGATGCGCGGCCGCCGGGTGGCGGTGCTGTCCGAAGGCGGCGGCCCGATCTCGATCGCCGCCGAGACCCTCGCGCAGTGCGGGCTCGAACTGGCGACGCTCACCGGCGAGACGCAGGCGAAGATCCATGCGATCGTCCCTAATGCGACGGCGATCGCCAACCCGGTCGATGCCGGTGGCGGCACGGATCCGCGCGTGGAGTACTACGGATCGATCTCGAAGCTGATCCTGGAAGACCCGAACATCGATGCGCTGCTGCTGGTGGGCTTCTTCGGCGGCTATGTGACCGCCCCGACGCGCTACGGCGCGGATATCGTCGAGGTCGAAGCGGCGATCGGCGTCGCGCTTGCAGCCGAGATGCACCGGCTGGGCAAGCCGGTGATGGTGCAGTCGCATTACGCGCACCTGAAGACGTCCTCGCTCGATGCGCTGCGCAAGGCCGGGGTGCCGTACGAGCGGCATGTCGAGACGGCGGTGCGATGCCTGGCGCATGCAGCCGAGCATGGCGAGATGCTGCGGCGGCTGGCGGCGGCTGCGGCCGTGCCGGCAGGACCGGCGCGCCTGCCGGCTGCCGATGCGATCGTCTCGACGGCACACGCGCAACGTCGCGACCTGCTCGAACCCGAAGCACGCGCGCTGCTGGCCGCCCATGGCGTACCGATGGCACCGTTCCTCCTCATGACGAAGACCGGCGACGCCGCAGATGTGGTCGCGCAACTCGGTGGCGTACCTCTGGCGCTGAAGATCGTGTCGCGCGACGTGCTGCACAAGTCGGACATGGGGGGCGTACGCCTCGACGTGACCGGGGCGGCGGCGGTCGCCGATGCGCACGACGGGATCGTCCGGGACGTGCGCGCGCACCAGCCGGAAGCCGACATCGCAGGAGTGCTGGCGACGCCGATGGCGCCTCGGGGCGTCGAGCTGATCGTGGGCTTGGTGCAGGATCCGCAGTACGGGCGGGTGCTGATGGTCGGGCTGGGTGGCGTGTTCGTCGAGGCGATGCGGGATGTGGTCTTTCGCGCCATCCCGGTCTCGCAAGCCGATGCGCTCGAGATGCTGGGGGAGATCCGCGCGCAGGCGATGCTTGAAGGTGTACGTGGCCTGCTGGCGGTCGACAGGCGCGCCATCGCAGACCTGCTCGTGAAGGTATCGACGCTCGCGACCGCGCATCCGGAGATCGCCGCGATCGACCTGAACCCGGTGATCGCGCACGCGCAGGGATATGCGGTGGTGGATTCGAGGATCCTCCTGTCCGGCACCTAGGCGCAGGCGCTACAACCGGAGGGTCTCCACCTGCCCACCCGGGCCACCCGGCCGAACCGCCACTCGGCACAGCCATTGCTCTTCGTTCTTCCCGGGAAAATCCGTGCGCTGGTGCGCGCCCCGGCTTTCCGTCCGCTCCAGCGCCGAGCGCATGATGAAGCTGGCAACGGTCACCATGTTGTCTGCCTCGAGGGCACGCACCGCCTCGCGCAGGTCTGGTACGTCGAGCCCGGCACCGAGTTCACGCTTCATCGCGTCGATCCGTTCCAGCCCCTGCGTCAAGCCTGCGCGATCGCGATAGAGCCCGGCCGACGCCAGCAGGATCGATCGCACCGACGCCTTGAGTTCGTCGGGCCGCGCCTGCCCTGCGCCATCGAGCGCGGCGAGCAGCGGCGCGGTCGCCCTGCCATGGATGGCCGACCAGTCACGCCCCCGGGTGTCCATCTTCGATGCCGCAGCACCTCGGCCCGCGATGCCGCCGAACACGAAGACATCGCTCGCGCCATTGCCTGCCAGCCGGCTGGCGCCATGTACGCCACCCGCAGCCTCGCCCGCGGCGAACAACCCCGGCACGCCCGACCGGGCCTGACTGTCGATCTGCACGCCCCCCATGTGGCTGTGCGCGGCAGGACGCACGCGCGGGGCTTCGGTGGTCGGCTCGAAGCCCTTGCTACGCAGGCGCTTGACCTTCTCCTTGTGGTTGTCCAGCCGCTCCGGCGCGACGACCGTCGTGTCGAACATCACCGAGCCGTCGGGGAAACCCCGTCCTTCCGAGATTTCCTGCTGGATGCAATGCGCCATGCGCGCCTTCTCGATGCGCATCTCGCCATGGTCCGGGTTATATCGATACATGAACCGCTCACCCAGCGCATTGAGAAGTTGCGCGCCCTCGCCGAACATGGCGGTCGGCATCACCAGGCCGCGGCACTCGGCCGGGTGCACGACCACCGTCGGCTCGAACTGCACGAACTCCATGTCGATCAGCGTGGCCCCGGCAGCATGGGCCATCGCGTATGAATCCGCCGCGACATCCGCCGGATACGTACTGTCGGCGTAGATGGCGCCGATGCCGCCGGTGGCAAGCACGGTAGCTCGCGCATGCACGGCGAGCAGCGCAGGCGCGTTCACCTTGTACAGCAGGGCACCTACGATTTCCGCATCGTCCTGCAGCAGGGCGATCGCCTTCCAGCCAGCGAACTTGCGCACGCCATGCGCACTGCAATGCTGGTCGAGCTTGCCGATGGCGAGCGGCCCGAGGCCGTCCGGGTGGTAGACCGACCTCGGGTACGTATTGCCCGACAGGCTCAGCTGGTCGAACGCCTCGCCATTGCGGGCGAACGGAACGCCGATGGCAACGAGTTCCTCGAGCGCCGGGCGTGTCCCCTGGACGAGCGTCTCGACCAGCGAACGGTCGTTGAGGCGGTAGCCGCCGCGCAGGATGTCCTCGGAATAGGTTTCCGGATCGTCGCGCGCATCCTTGTGCCCGAGCGGCACGTTGAACCCGAAGATGTACTGGGACGCGCCACGTGCACGAAACGCATGGACCACGGAAGCACCCGCACCCGCCGCGGCCGCAGCGGCCCGATAACCAGCCACGCCGCCGCCCAGGACCAGCACATCCGTTTCGACGGACTCGATTTCGATAGCAGACATCAACCCTCCGGCACCTACAGCCGCGCAGCGACCCTGGAATCCTTCACGACGTTGCCCCAGCGCAGATACTCGTCCCGCACGAACTGCTGGAACGCGGCGGGCGACGGGTGCGTGAACGACTCGACGGAAATCTCCTCGAATCGCTGCCTCACCTCGGGAGACTGCGAGGCACTCACCAGCGCCGGATGCAGCCGATCGACCACGTGCTGTGGCGTCTTCGCCGGCGCCACCACTGCGAACCAGTTCAGCGACACCATCCGGATGCCCTGTTCGAGGACGGTCGGCACCTCCGGCAACTGCTTCGCACGCGCCTCGCCGGTCACGGCCAGCGCACGCAAGCGGCCTTGCCTGATGTAGGGAAGCGGCGCCGCGATATCGACGAGCACACCATGGATCTGTCCGCCCAGTGCATCGATCATTGCCGGCCCGCCGCCCTTGTATGCGATGTGCTCGATGCGGGTACCAGCCAGGGAGTTCAGGAACTCCAGGGTCAGGTGCTTGAGGCCGCCAGCACCGGGGGACCCGAAGTTCAGTTGCCCCGGCCTTGCCCTGGCCAGGGCAACGAGTTCCTTCAGCGAACGAGCAGGCACGGACGGGTGTACCGAAAACACCTGATGGGTGATGCCGATACTCGTGAGGCCGACAAAGTCGGTCAACGCGTTGTACGGCGTCTTGGGATCCAGCAGCGGATTCAGGATCAGGTTGCTGACCCCGACCAGGCCCAGCGTGTAGCCATCGGCAGGAGCCCTGGCCACCGCATCGGTACCGATGATCGCATTGGCACCCGGCCGGTTCTCGACCGTCACCGAGGTCTTCAGCAGTTCAGACAACCTGGGCGCGACGATCCGGATCACGATGTCGTTGGATCCGCCCGGCGCGAAGCCGACGATGACCCGGATCGGCTTGACCGGAAACTCCTGCGCCAAGGCGGCGCCGCCGACAACCGAAGCGACAAGGCCCAACATGGCGGATCCGGCGCTTCGCAGCGCCGCCCTTGGTCTGTTCATCACGTCTCCCCCACCGAACGGCCGGCCATGCCCGGAATGCAGGATGCGTCCGGTATCCGCTGCCGCGATTGTGTGGTGATTTCCGCGTCGATCGGCGTCGACGTCATGGCAGCCCACCGGGCTGAAGGATCCTGGGCATTGTAGCCAACGGCGAACGTGTACCGCCGCTGCGTTGACACTCGCCTGCGCCACGGCCGATACTGCGACGGGATTTCATCGGAGGGTATCCGGACATGCCGCGCACACCGCCCTACCAGTCGTCTCCGACCAACCCGTCGGTCCAGGAGATCCAGACCAACCCCGCGCGCCGGCCCGACATGCCGTATGCGCCGGCGATGCGCATCACCGGTGGCCCGGACCTCCTGTTCATTTCAGGGGCCACGCCCTCGCCGCTCTACCATCGCCATCCGCACGAGCTGCACGAGCATGTGCACCCATGCTCGATCACCGAGCAGACGCGGCTGGTGCTCGAGAACCTGCGCTCGATCCTCGACCACGAGGGGCTCGCCTGGACAGACGTGGTCAAGGTCACCAAGTACCTCACCGACATGCGCGACCTGAACGCGATCAGCGCCGAGTTGCGCAAGGTCCTCGGCGACTGGACGCCGGCGAGCACCACGGTGTGCGTGAACCAGCTCTCGACCCCCGGCGCACGCCTGGAGATCGAGATGGTCGTCGCCTATCCCGGACGCTGAGCGCCCTTTGTTCCGTCGCGCGAACCAGCGCGACAAGGAGATCCCGATGTTCCTTCCGCTCGCCCGCCCGTTCTTCCAGGCCACCGCGCTCCTCGCGCTGGCCGTCGTCGCACCGGCGACCGCATATGCACAGGCCTGGCCGGCCAAGCCGATCCGCATGATCGTGCCCTTCCCGGTCAGCGGCGGTTCGGACTCGACTGCGCGCATCCTGTCGCAGCGATTGACCGAGCACCTGCGCCAGCAGATCGTGATCGACAACCGCGTCGGTGCGGCCGGGGTGATCGGCACCGAAGTGGCCGCCCGTGCGGCGCCTGATGGATATACGCTCCTCCTGGGATCGGCTTCCGAGATCACGATGCTGCCAGCGATCTCCAGCAAGCTGCCGTTCGACCCGCTGAAGGATTTCGTCCCCATCGCCCGGGTGGCCGACGTGCCGCTGCTGCTGCTGGTGCACCCCGCGCTTCCGGCCCGCACGCCGCGGGAGCTGATCGAACTCGCGCGCAAGCGGCCGGGCGACATCAACTTCGGATCGACAGGCGTTGGGTCGATGACCCACCTGGCGATGCTGATGTTCAACACGCTCAGCGGCGTGCGCATGGAACATGTCGCGTACAAGGGCGTGCCGTACACCGACCTGATGGCCGGCGTGCTGCAGGCGGGCACGCACACCATGCCCGGGTCGATCGCACTGGTGAAGGCCGGCCGGCTGCGCGCACTGGCGATCACCACCGCGCGAC
>CAMDXD010000063.1 GCA_945877995.1 Bordetella parapertussis | reverse complement strand
GATGCGCAACAGATTGGGCCTGGCCGCCGACAGCATTGCCTGCTCCAGCGTCGTGCCGCCGTCGCCAGCCATCTGTTTCAAGCCGGCGCCAAGCACAATCGCCGCGCGCGTGCCCTTGCGGCCCAGCTGCGCGATCAAGCCAGGGACGGTCGCAGCCGGCGTGCAGATCACGGCCAGGTCGGGCACACCCGGCAACGATTCGACATCCGGCCATGCCGTGGTGCCTCCGACGGTGAGATGCCGCGGATTGACCGGCCAGACGGTTCCCTGGAATCCGTCCTCCTTGATGTTGTGCAGGAC
The DNA here is from genome assembly GCA_945877995.1 of Bordetella parapertussis. GTDB lineage: Bacteria > Pseudomonadota > Gammaproteobacteria > Burkholderiales > CAIKXV01 > CAIKXV01. Next base: position 13,389 of record CAMDXD010000063.1, on the reverse strand, counting down.
GACCGCGCCGACGCTCGCGGGCCGGTCGGACGCGCCGATGACGGCGACGGAGCGCGGTTGGAACAGGGCGTCGAGATTGCGTACGCTCATATCGATTCCTTCATCAGTTATGCGTTCGCCGCGGGCGCCCGGTCGGAGGCAGGACTGCCGTCGTACGGCACGAGGATGCGGCGAAAGCGGCTCATGCCAGGCTCCGCGAAGTGTGGGTCATCGAAATCTCCTTGATCGGTCCTGCGATGCGTGGGTTCCAAGATAAGCCTCGCCGACACCTGAGCCCTTGACGCGGATCAATTGGAGGCGTCAGCCACGGCCTGGCTCACTCGTTTGATCCAGGTCAACCGACAGCGGCGTTCACGGACGCACCATGGCGGCAAGTCCAATAGCGAAACGAGGCAATCATGTTCAAGCACATCCTGCTGGCCACCGATGGCAGCGCCGCATCGGAAAAGGCCGCGGCCATGGCCGTCGACCTGGCGCGCCAGCACGGCGCAAAACTGACTGCGGCGTACGTCGTCGATCCTTACCCTTATCTGGGCATCGGCGACACGAACCCGCTGGGGTTGCACGCCTACATATCGGCCGCGCAGGACCACGCGGCCGCCGCTCACGCCAAGGTCATCGCCCTTTGCAATGCGCCGGGTCCCAAGGTCGACCTGCAAGTCCGATTGCTGGAGAACGTCACCGCCGCCAAAGGTATCCTGCAGACCGCGAAGGACGATGGCGCGGATCTCATCGTTGCGGGATCGCACGGCCGCTCGGGCCTGGAAACGCTGCTGATCGGCAGCGTCGCGACCAAGCTGGTGACGATGGCGCACGTACCCGTGCTCATCGTGCGCTGAGTGGAGACCGCGATGTCTGCCGGCAACGGATCCACGCACAGCCGATTCGCGGCACTGCTCTCTGGGCGGGAGATGGAATTGCGCGCCATCCTCTCTGCCACTTCGCAAGCCGCCGACGAAACCTCCGGCGCCGGCGAGGTCAGCGACTTCAAGGACCTCGCCGCACTCGAGTCCCAGTCGGAGATCGACGGGGTTCGGGTCGCGCAGGCCGCGCGCGAGCTGTCGCTGGTGCTTGCGGCGCAGATGCGGCTGACAGACGGACGGTACGGCCTGTGCCTGGATTGCGGCCAGGCGATCGGCGAGGACCGGCTGATCGCGATGCCTGCGGCTCCCTTCTGTGCCCCATGCCAGGCGACTTACGAGCATCCCCCGCATTTCCGCCCCTGAGCCCACCCACCTTCACAAGGAAAGAAAATGAAGATCCTCGTCGCCGCCGACGGCAGCAAGTACACCAAGAAAGCGCTGGCCTTCCTCGTCACCCAAGAAGGCCTCGCGGGGCCCGATGGCGAAATCCTTGTGCTCAACGTACAACTCGACTTCCCGCCGCATGTGCGCAGGATGCTCGGTGCGCCAGCGATACGCGCCTATCAGCGCGACGAATCGCGCAAGGTGCTCGAGCCGGTGGAGCGCTTCCTCAAGCGCCACAAGCTCACCTTCCGCACGCGGATGGTCGTCGGCCACTACGCCGACGAGATCGTCAAGGCCGCCATTGCCGACAAGGCCCAGATGATCGTGATGGGCACCCACGGCTACGGTGCGCTCGGCCGCGCGATCATGGGAAGCGTCGCGACGCGGGTTGTCGCGAATGCCGAAGTCCCAGTGCTTCTTGTCAAGTAGCGGGCCGCGTAGATAGCCGGCACCATGCCCCTGGACGTTGCCACGCTCGCGCATTCGCTGCACGCGGAAGTTGTCGAGACGCACATCTCGTGGATCCTGCTCGCGGGCGAGTTCGCATACAAGATCAAGCAACCGGTCCGGCTGCCGTTTGTGGACTATTCGTCTCTCGACTCGAGGCGCCGGTTCTGCGAAGAGGAGGTGCGGCTCAATCGCGCTCTCGCGCCTTCCATCTACCTCAACGTCGTCCCGGTGACGGCGTCGCCGGGCGGGCCGGTGCTGTCCGGCGGCGGCGCCACCATCGACTACGCGGTGCGCATGCGGCGGTTTCCCGATGGGGCCCTGTTTTCCGAGCGGCTCGCGGCCGGCTCGCTGCAGACCGCCGACATTGACGCGCTGGCCCGGCTACTCGCGCGTTTTCACGACCGAGCGCCCGCCGCACCCGCAGGCGGCGGATTCGGGTCGGCAAGCCGGCGCCGAGCGGCCGCGCTCGCCGCGCTCGAAGGTATCGGCCCCTTCGCCGCCAAGCCCATGCTCGAGCGCTGGGTGTGCGAACAGGCCGACCGTCTGGAGACGTTGTGGGAAGCGCGGGCCGCCGGCGGCCGCGTGCGCGAATGCCACGGCGACCTGCACCTGTCGAACATCATCCGGCTGGGCGGCGACGTGGCGGCGTTCGACTGCATCGAGTTCGATCCGGCGCTGCGCTTCATCGACGTGCTGGACGACCTCGCTTTCGCCGTCATGGACTTCGATGCCGCCGGCCGCGGCGACTTCGCATTCCGCCTGCCAAACCTCTGGCTCGACCTCACGGGCGACCACGGCGCGCTGCCGGCCCTGCGCTTCGCCGTCGTCTATCGCGCCCTGGTGCGAGCCCACGTCGAAGGTCTGCAGGGAAACGCGCAAGCCGCGGATCGGTACGCGCGGACCGCGCTGGCGTGGACGCGCGCCGGGCCGCGGCGGCTGTCCATCATGCATGGCCTGCCCGGCTCGGGCAAGACGCATGTCTCGCAGCGGCTGCTCGAGACGCAGCGCGCCATCCGCCTGCGGTCGGACGTGGAGCGCAAGCGCCTCTTCGGCCTGCGCATGCACGATGACTCGCGCGCGCTGGGAGTCGACCTGTACGGCGCGGCGGCAGGCGAACGCACCTACCGGCATTTGCTGGACGTCGCTCGCATGGCGCTGGAAGCGGACCTACCCGTCATTCTCGATGCAGCCTTCCTGCGCCGCGACGAGCGGCAAAGGGCGCTGGCGGTCGCCCGCGAGCACGCGGCGGCGTTCGAGATCATCGTGTGCGAGGCGCCGCCGGACGTCCTCAGGCGTCGGCTGCAAGCGCGCGGCGGCGATGCTTCCGAGGCCGACGTGCAGGTGCTCGAGCAGTTACGCGCGACCGCACAACCGCTGGATGGGGACGAACTTCCCGTCGCGATTCGCGCTGCCGATATCCTCGCGCGGACCTGACGCGGGCCCGGCGGCGTCAGGGCGCTTTCGTCTTGCTGCTGTCGGCGACTCAGCCGCGCAGCAGCTGCACGGCGTCCTTGAGCAATAGCAGCAGCATGCCTTCGCCGGCTGGGGAGGGGACGAAGCCGAATTTGAGATAGAAGTTGGCGGCATCGGCGTCGAGCGGATGAGTCATCATGGCTCGAACTCCGGCCTGCTCCGAGATGGTCAATGCACGGGTGATGGCATCGCGAAGCAGGCCCGGCCCAATGCCCCGTCCCTGATGGCGCCGGTCAACGGCGAGCCTGCCCAACAAGACCACGGGGATCGGGTACTGGCCCATGCCTTTGCGGATGCGCTCGGGGACCTCCAGCGTATCGACCTGGCCAACCGTCAGACTGTAGTAGCCAACGACCTGATGCCCGCCGTTTGTGTTGTCGACAACAGCGAACGTGCGGGCTGAACCACTGGCATGGGCTTGGCGGGCATGCCGCACCAGCCATTCACTCAGGGAGGCTTTGCCGCAGTCGAATCCGTCCAGTTGGTTATCCGCGGCCAGCGGCCGCGGTGCGCACAGCATCAGCGCGCCTCCCAGGGCGCCTTCTTCGAGAACAGCCGCTCGAGGCCGGGGTTGGGCTGCGCCGGCCGGTCCAGCATATCCATGAGAGCCTCGTACTGGCCGGTGGGTACGACGAACAGGCGCTGGTCGAGCAGGGTCTGTTCGGCCGCGCTGCAGGCGCTGTCGAGGATGAATTCGGTCAACGATTTGTGGCGTGCTTCCGCTGCACGCTTGAGGATGGCCTCTTGCTCTGGCGTAGCGCGGATCCCCAGACGGGCGGAGCGGGAAGACGCGCGTTGGGCAACTTCACTCATGATGGTCTATCCTGATGGTCAATGTACGGCATGTTAGTACATTGATTCAACAAAGTCAAGATTGGCAGGCCTTCAGCACGTGGGGAACGCCGGTTCAGTCCATCGTCACGTACGTCAACGCCAGCCATCCGAGAAACACGCAGATGGCGGCGATCGCCAGCACCGCAAGAACCGGCAGCGCGTAGTACGCAATCAGCAGTCCTGGTTTCATGTTGCCTCCTGTATTCAATGCATCCAGTCTGGATCGCGACCGGCAGATGGCGGCTGACGAAGATCAAGCCCTGCGCGCACAGCGCGTGTAGATCGCGAGCCAGAGGAAAATCGCGCTGCAGGAAGCGACGACGACGAGTGCCATGGGCTCTGAAACGCTAGCGAAGCCGGCGACGTTGCGCAACGCAGGAACGCCCAGCAACGAGCCGAGCACCGCGCTGATGGCCAGCGCGAACCGGCCGATCCACGGATTGGCCCGCACCGGGCCCGAACCGATGCCGCGCTGCTGGATGGCCAGCATGAACACGCCGGTCACGAGTTCGAGGAAGACCGCGGTGCGCACGGTGTCGCCAGACCATTCCCAGGAGAACATGGCTGCGGCCGAGGCGAGGACGATCGCGGCCAGCCCGCAACCCTGCACGAGGCCGCTTGCGAACAGGCGCGTCGAGAAGACCGGGCCTGCGGCATCGGGGCCGCGCTCCATGAGGCCGGCGGCGGGCGGTTCGGCGTCGAACAGGATGGCGCACAGCGGGTCGATCAGCAATTCGAACAGCACGATCTGAGCCGGCTTCAGGATCACGGGCCAGTGCATCAGCACCGGACCCAGCGCGAGGACGACGATGGGCACATGCACCGCGAAGATGAACCGCAGCGCCGCGCGCAGTTTGTCCTCGACGTGCCGCCCGTTGCGGATCGCCTCTGCGATGCTGGCAAAGCTGTCGTCCAGGAGCACGATGTCCGCCGCCTCGCGCGCCACGTCGGTGCCGCGCTGGCCCATGGCGATCCCGACGTCGGCTGCGTTGAGCGCCGGACCGTCATTGACACCGTCTCCGGTCATGCCGACCGTTTCGCCCAGCGCCTGCAGCGCGCGCACCAGCCGCAGCTTGTGTTCGGGCACCAGGCGCGCGCAGATGTCCGTCTTCGCCAACTGCGCCCGCAGGGCGGCATCGTCCAGCTTGTCGATATCGGGGCCGCAGAGGATCGTGTCGCCCGGCAGCCCGATGTCGCGCGCGATCGCCCGTGCGGTCGCCGGATGGTCGCCCGTCATCATGAGGACACGGATGCCGGCGCGGCGGCACGCCTGGACGGCGGCCGGCACCTCGGGTCGCGGCGGGTCGAGCAGGCCGACGAGCCCCAGGAACTCGTAGCTGAAATCGTGTTGCGCATCGGGCCACGCCATGCCCGTCCAGCGTCCCCGGGCCACCGCGATGACGCGCAGGCCGCGCGCGGCCATCTGCTCGACGTCGGCCCGGATGCGGGCCAGGTCCCGCGGCGGAAGGTGGCAGAGATCCGCAATCGCTTCCGGCGCGCCCTTGGCCGCAAGGAGGTGGGAGTCGTCCGGCAGCGCGAACACGTGCGTCATGGCGAAGAGCTGTGGGCTCAGCGGATAGCAGCGCGCGACCTCACGGCCCGGATGGACGTGGGCAGTGCCGTCCAGGTGCCGGCCGACGAACGAGCGGATGGCCTTCTCCATCGGGTCGAACGGATCTTCAGGCGTCGCCAGCTGCGCGTACTCGGCGAGTTCGTGAAAACCTTCCGCCAGCACGGCATCCGGCCCGTGCACGAACACTTCGCCGCGGGCCGTGCGCAGCTCACGGACTTCCATGCGGTTGAGCGTCAGCGTCCCGGTCTTGTCCACCGCCAGCACGGCGATTCCGCCCAGCGCTTCGACCGCGTGCAGGCGCCGCGTCAGCACGTTGCGCTGCGAGAGTCGCCATGCCCCCATGGCAAGAAACACGGTCAGCACGAGCGGCACTTCCTCGGGAAGGATGGCCATCGCGAACGCCACGGCCAGCAGCAAGCTTTCCAGCATGCCGCGTCCGTCCCACAGCCACGCCAGCGCGAACAGGGCCGTCGCGAGCAGCATGCCGCCGATCGCGAAGGCACGCACGACGCGCCGCGAAGCCACTTGCAAAGGTGACGGCTGCTCGCCGGTCGAAGCCAGCGATGCGCCGATCCGGCCGACCTGTGTATGCGCTCCGGTTGCGCGGACCTGCGCCAGGCCCGTGCCGCGTGTCACGAGCGTGCAGGCGAGGATCGATGGCGAAGTCTCCTCCCCGATGGCATGCGCGGCCCCGTCCTGCGGCAGCTTCTCACGCGGCACGCTCTCGCCCGTCAGCAGCGATTCGTCGCACGCGACCTGACCCTGGACCAGTTCGGCGTCGGCGGCGACACGATCGCCCTCGCGCAGCACGAGCAGGTCGCCGCGAACGACATCCTGGCTCGCGATGCGCAGCTGACTGCCGTCTCGAATCACCAGCGCACGCGGCGCTGACAGGTCACGCAATGCCTCGAGGGCGCGTTGCGTCTTGCGCTCTTGCACGAGCGCCAGCGCGATGACCGCGGCGACCGCCACCAGCAGGAACGCGGCCTCGGCCGGATCGCCCAGCAGCAGGTAGGCGGCGCCCGCCACGATGAGCATGAGGAACATCGGCTCGCGGACGATGCCCAGCACGATTCGAAACAGCGGCTTCGGCCCGCTGTCCGGGAAGGCATTGGGGCCATCGGCGGCCAGGCGCGCGGCCGCCTCTGGCGCACTCAATCCCGCGAAGGAGGCCTGCGGTGTGCGTTCACTTTTCGAGTGCATGAATGCGAGCATTGCACCGGGAAACCGAAGCGCGCATGACATGGATCAAACGAACGCGAGGCGCGCCAATCGCCTCGCGGAACTGGGCGGCACTTGAGATTCGTCAAATCGCCGCGGCTCGCACCGGCCTAGATTGGACCCACCACAACCCAACCAGGAGACTTGCGTGACCTGCGCCTTGAGATGTCCCACTCCCCGCGCGTCGCAACCAGTGCCTGCATGAAGCCGGCGTTGATCCTCGCGCGCGCGCAACACAGGCTGCGGCCCGAAGGACCGTTGCCGGTTCGGCTGCAGGCCAACGGTGGTGGCGCCGTGCTCGGAGGTCCCTGGCTTGTGCGTGCGGGCGTGCGCGTGCCTCGCGGCCACCCGCTGGTTGCGCACGGGCCCGTGAACGCCGCGCGGTGGTTCGGTAGCGTGCACCAGCGCTGGCTGGGCGGCATCGGCATCACGGACGCGTGCATGTACGAGGGCCCGCCCATCGACCATTGGTCATGCTTCGCCGGCCGCGGACCCGGCGAGATGCTCGCCGGGGACCGCAAGATCACCGGCATCGCCCAGGCCTGGCGCAAGCGCGACGTATTCCTGGTTTCCGCCACCTTGATTTCCCCCGTGCCCTGGCAGCAGCTGTGCGACGCCATGGGGCACTCATCCCAAGCGCCGCACCTGGCGGCGTCGGCCGTCAGCTGCGAGGAGTGCCTTGCAGCCGCGGTCGACCCTGTCGAACTGGCGGGCTCGCTGCGCAAGTTATTGGCCGCGACGCTCGCCGGGTTCGGCACCCCCATTTTTTCAACCAGAAGGACACCATCATGAAGACAGACCACAATCTCAAGGCCGACATCAGCGCCGAATTGCTATGGGACCCGGCCGTCAATGCCGCCAACGTCGGTGTCGCCGTGAAGGACGGCATCGTCACGCTCAGCGGCACCGTCGACACTTTCCTGCAGAAGCACGCGGTGGAACGCGCCGCGCGCCGCGTTGCCGGGGTGCGCGGCATTGCCGTGGACCTGGAAGTCGAACTGGCGCCGGACGGAAATCGCAGCGACAGCGAGATCGCGCACGCCGCGCTCCATGCGCTGCGCTGGCACTCCCTGGTGCCGCATGACGCGATCAAGGTCGAAGTGGAAAACGGGCGCGTCACGCTGACTGGCGAAGTGAACCGTCCGTACGAGAAGGCGAGCGCCGAGCAATGCGTCCGGCCGCTGGTCGGCGTGAAGGGCGTGACAAACCTCATCACCCTGCGCGCCCTTGTCAACCAAGCGGACGTTGCCGCGCAGATCGGCGCTGCGTTCGCCAGGCATGCGCGGCGCGAGGCGAAGCACATCACGATCGACGTCGACGGTTCCGTCGTGACGCTGCGCGGCAAGGTCGACTCGCTGGCGGAGCACGATGCGGCCATCGGCACCGCGTGGAATGCCAAGGGCGTGGGACGCGTGGTCGACGAACTCATCGTCACCGCGTAGCGCTGTGCGGGCTGACGACCTTCCGCCGCCGCCCACCCGCTTGCGATTGCGGCGGCTCGGTGTCGACACCTACCAGCATCCGGTCGTGTTCATGCACCGGGACTGCCCGGTCTGCCACTCGGAAGGCTTCGAGGCCCAGACGCGGGTGCAGCTCTCGTTGGGCGGCCGTGTCGTCATCGCGACGCTGAACGTCGTGACCGGCGCTCTCCTCGCGTCCTGCGAGGTGGGCCTGTCCGAAGCGACTTGGCGCCTGCTGGGCGGCGAGGAAGGCGATGAGGTCACCCTCAGCCACCCGCCGCCGCTCGAATCGCTCGGCCACCTGCGGGCGAAAGTCTATGGCCGCAGGCTGTCCGCCCCGGCGCTGCGCGCCATCATCGAGGACGTGGCGGCGGGCCGCTACTCGGACCTGCAGCTGGCCGCGTTCGTGACTGCGTGTGCCGGCGAACGCCTCGCCGCCGAGGAAACGATCGCGCTGACGCGCGCGATGATCGACGTGGGCGAGCGCATCGACTGGGGTCCTGGCATCGTGATGGACAAGCATTGCGTCGGCGGCCTGCCCGGCAACCGCACGAGCATGATCATCGTGCCGATCGTCGCGGCCTGCGGCCTGCGCATGCCCAAGACTTCATCGCGCGCCATCACCTCGCCCGCCGGCACAGCGGACACGATGGAAACGCTGGCGCCGGTGGACCTCGACGTCGCCGCGATGCGGCGCGTCGTGGAACGCACGGGCGGCTGCATCGTCTGGGGCGGCGCGGTGCGACTGAGCCCGGCCGACGACATCCTGATCCGGGTCGAACGCCCGCTCGAGCTCGACAGCCAGGGACAGCTCGTCGCGTCCATTCTCTCGAAGAAGGCGGCGGCGGGATCGACCCACGTCCTCATTGACATGCCCGTAGGTCCTACGGCCAAGGTGCGCACCTGCGAAGCGGCGGACGAACTCACTGCCATGCTCCAGCAGGTGGGGCAGGCCATCGGGCTGAGCCTGCGCGTCGCGCGCACCGACGGTCTCGCGCCCGTGGGCCGCGGCATCGGGCCAGCGCTGGAGGCGCGCGATGTGCTGTCCGTGCTTCGCAACGAGTCCGGTGCGCCCGCTGACCTCGCATTGCGCGCTTTGACCCTCGCCGGCTACGCTCTGGAATTTGGTGGCGCTGCAGCGCCCAACCGAGGCTTCGAGCTCGCGTCGGCGGCGCTGGCCGACGGCCGCGCGTGGCGCAGGTTCCAGGACATCTGCGAGGCCCAGGGCGGCATGCGCGAACTCCCGGTGGCCAAGCACCGGCTCGAAGTGCCGGCTCAACGCACTGGTACCGTTGTGGGCATCGACAACCGCCGGCTCGCGCGCGTCGCCAAGCTGGCGGGCGCACCGCACGCGGCCTGCGCGGGCATCGACCTGCACGTGCGCTGTGGCGACTTCGTCGCGCGCGGCGAACCCCTCTTCACGATTCATGCGGCTTCGCCGGGCGAAGTGGCGTATGCACTCGACTACGCGCGGGTCCAGGCCGACGCCGTCCATGTGCTGGAGGATGCCTCATGATGCTGCTGGCCCTTCCCGGCGGCGAGCCGCTCGCCGCCTCGCTGGCGAGCCTGATGCACTGCGACTGGTCGTCGCTGATGCTGCACCGGTTTCCCGACGGCGAGCAGTTCGTGCGCATCGACGTGCCTGTCGCGCACCGGCGCGTCGTGCTCGTCGGCAGCCTCGACCAGCCGGACACCAAGACGCTGCCGCTGCTCTTCGCCGCCGACGCGGCCCGCGAACTGGGCGCGCGCGAAGTCGGGCTGCTTGCGCCGTACCTTGCTTACATGCGCCAGGACGATCGATTTCACGCCGGCGAAGCCCTGACATCGGCCACCTACGCGCGCCTGTTGTCCGCCTCGCTGGACTTCCTGGTCACGGTCGATCCGCACTTGCATCGCTGGCGCAGCCTGGACGACATCTACACGATCCGCACCCGTGTCGTGGCGGCGGCGCCAGCAATCGCGAAGTGGATCCTATCGAACATCGAATCGCCGATCGTTGTCGGCCCGGACAGCGAGAGTGCGCAATGGGTCGCCGAAGTCGCGCGCCTCGCGGGGGCGCCGCACATGGTGCTGTCCAAGGTCCGCACCGGTGACAACGAAGTCAGCATCGCGATGCCGGAGGGCATCGACGCGCTGGGTCGCACGCCGGTGCTGGTGGATGACATCGTCTCGTCGGGCGCGACGGTGTTCGAGGTCGGCAAATGCCTGCGTGCGGCCGGCCTGCCGCCGCCCGTGTGCATCGCCGTCCACGCGTTGTTCCCAGTCGCGTTGTCGGCGCGGTTCGTCGAAGCCGGCTTCCGCCAGGTCATCACCTGCGATACGGTCCCTCATCCCAGCAATGCCATCCGCCTGGCGCTGCAGTTGGCGCAGGCGCTCCACTGCATCACATCATCATGACCGCCAGAAAAATCCTCCTCATCCAGGGTCACCCCGACACCACAACTTCACACCTGTGCCATTCGCTGGCCCAAGCCTATGCCGAAGGCGCGCGCGAGGCGGGACACGAAGTGCGGACGACCGACGTCGCTTCGCTCGACTTCCCGCTGCTGCGCAGTCAGCACGAATGGGAACATGGGCAGCTTCCAGCCGGGCTTTCCGCCGCGCAGGAAGATATCCACTGGGCCGATCACATCGTGCTGTTCTTTCCTCTCTGGCTGGGCGACATGCCCGCGCTGCTCAAGGGCTTCCTCGAGCAGGTGGCGAGGCCGGGGTTCGCCTTCGACCCGTCGGCGGGCAACCCGTTCAAGGCCAGGAAGCTGACCGGCCGCTCGGCCCGCGTCGTGGTGACGATGGGCATGCCCGCAGCCGTTTATCGCCTCTACTTCCGCGCCCACAGTGTCAAATCGCTCGAGCGGAACATCCTCGGGTTCGTCGGGATCGCGCTCGTTCACGAGACACTGGTGGGCCTGGCCGGCGACCTCGAATCGAAACAGGCGCAGAAATGGCTGCGCGGCCTGGGCGCCCAGGCCGCATGAGGCCGACGCGCGGCTAATGCGCCATCAGCACGGGCATCGTCATGGACCGCAGCACCGTGCGCGACGCGCCGCCCAGCACCAGTTCGCGCGCGCGGCTGTGCCCGTAGCAGCCCATCACCAGCAGGTTGGCTTCGAGGTCGAAGGCGCGCGACAGCAGCATCTCCCCCAGCGAAGCGGGTTCGTCGCCTTCACGGTGCCACTGCGCCTCCACTCCGTGGAGCCTGAGGTATTTGTCGAGATCCAGCCGCGGCCCTTCGATGCGCGGCGGCTCTGGAATGTCCCAGCCCACCACATGCACGCGCCGCGCGGACTGGAGCAGCGGCAGCGCGGCAGAGACGGCGCGCGCGGATTCGCGCGTTTCCTTCCAGGCGATCAACACGGTTTCGCCGACGGCCTTGAAGCCGCCGATATAGGGAATGATGAGCGCCGGCTTGCCGCTCGCGATGATCACAGACTCATTGAAATCGGGCGGCAGGGCCGTCGCGTAACCGTCCGCCGCGTCGCGCTGCCCGAGCACCATCAAATCCGCATAGAGGGCCTGCTGCAGGAAAGCGCCCATGATCGGAATGTCGCTGGTTTCGCTCCAGCCGGGGACCGGGCCGGGCGACTTCAGGTCCCGTTCGAATGTGGCCCGCGCGGCGTCGCGGCGTTCGTTGTCGATCGACATCAGGTTCTCGGCGGCGGCGCCCGTCATGTCGCCCGCAAACGGCATGTCGGCGATGCATGGGGAGACCGCATAGAGCGCGGCAAGCGCGGCGCCGTGATGCTCGGCGATCTCGCGAGCGGCCTGCAAACGCAGGCTGGAGGACTTGCTGGAATCCAGGTGGACCAGCACCTGCCTGAGCGGAGTGTTCATGGATAGCTCCAGGGATTGAATGCCTTCACGATAGTCGCCGGCCACGCCGGAACGGTTGATCGATGTCAAGCCGTCAGCGAATCAGCACCGACCCGACCGACTCGCCTGCCGGCTGGAAGGGCCCCAGCGGATTGGTCTGCTTTTCGACCCGGTCGATGCGCGGCTGGCCCGCGTAGTTGCGAAAGAGGACGGTCTCGTCGCTCACGACGACCAGCGCCTCGAACCACCAGCCGGTGACGTACGTCGTTCGGCGCACGTTCAGGAAGTCTTCCCAGAATCCGCCTTCCCGCTTGCGATCCTCGCGGCCGAAGCGGAAGAGCCAGGCCTTGCACGCGCTCTGTGCAAGGATGCACCGCCGGATGCCCGGGTCCAGGTCGGCGAGCGGGACGCCCGAATAGGGCGCCAGCCACGACACGATCTCCGGATACGGGATCAGCGTAACGTTCGCGCCGGCGGACGGGTCGAAGCCGAGCGACTTGAGTTCGTCCGTACGCGTGCGAAACGGCACTACGAGCTCAACGGCCGCGCGTGCCTGCTCGAAAGCTCCGAACTGCGAGAGCGTGTCGGTGCTTGCGCGCGGCAGCATTGCCGTGCAGGAAGTGAGCAGCGCGCAGCAGGCCAAAAGAAGTGTGTGTCGCGTTTTCATCATGCAACTATGGAGCACGCGCGACGGCATCTTTTGACCTATGTCAATCGATCACCGCGTCGCCGACCCGGGCTTGCGATTCATGATGCGTCCTCAGCGATGCGCATCACGACGCGGCCGTCGATCTTGCCGCGGCGCATGCGGTCGAACACGCCATTAATGTTCTCGAGACGATCCTCGGAGAAGACCGTGTGGACCTTGCCTTCCCCGGCGAATTCCAGCGCCTCCTGGAGATCCTTGCGTGTGCCGACGATCGAACCGCGCACGGTCTTGGCATTGAGGACCACATCGAAGATGGGTAGCGCGAAATCTCCCGGCGGCAAGCCGACCAGCGACATCGTGCCGCGCTTGTGCAGCATGCCCAGGGCTTGCCCGAACGCGTCGCACGAGACCGCAGTGACCAGCACGCCATGCGCGCCGCGTAGCGTTCGCTGCATCTCCTGCACCGGATCCTGACGGGCTGCATTGATCACCATGTCGGCGCCCAGCCTGGTGGCGAGTTCCAGCTTGGCATCGTCAATGTCGACACCGACAACATGCATGCCCATTGCCTTCGCATACTGCACCGCCAGATGACCAAGGCCCCCTATTCCGGAGACGGCGACCCAGTCGCCCGGCTTACACTCCAGCATCTTGAGGCCCTTGTAGACCGTG
>CAMDXD010000062.1 GCA_945877995.1 Bordetella parapertussis | reverse complement strand
AAGCTTCACCGACGACCTGGTCGATGAGCTGAACCGTACGGTAGCGCGACAGCATCAGCAGCTCGAGGCGCTGGCCCGGGAACTGGTAAGGCTGCGCGGGCAGGTGGAGGCGATCGGCGAGCGGGACGGTGGCGCTGGTGAACCAGGGCAGGAAGTGCCACCGCATTATTGAAGACTCGGCTGGAGGCCTGGCTCGGATCGTGACCTGCACGAACCGGCACGTCTTCACGCAGGCAACGGAGCAGAGTAGTGCCACCCACCACAGGAATCCGGCAGTGCCCTACCTGACCGTACGCGGAAACCGTCTCCACTATCTCGAAGCCGGCAGCGGCCGCGCGATCGTCTGCTTCCATTCGACACCGGCGAGCGCGAAGTTCTACCAGCCACAGCTCGACCGCTTCGGTGCCGGCTATCGCGTCATCGCCTTCGACCTGCGCGGCCACGGTGACTCCGACAAGCCCGAAGGCAGCTACGCGATGGCGGACTTCCTGCGCGACTATGTCGAGATCTTCGAGGCGCTCGACCTGCGCGACTTCGTTCTGGTCGGCTGTTCGGTCGGCGGGATCGTGGCTCAGCTCTACGCACTCGAACACGGGTCGAACCTGAAGGGCCTGGTGCTGATCGGTTCGCCCTGTTCCCGGCGTGGCCGCGACGTGGCCGGGTTCCACCGGGCCGTGCGCGAGCGCGGCTGGGAGGCCGTCGCCAGCGGACTGGTCGACAAGCAAATGCATGCGCACACGCCGCCGGCAGTAAAGGCATGGGCCGTGGCGGAGTACCTGAAGACGCCGCTGCATGTACGTGCAGCCGAAGAGGAAGCGCTCCTCGCCGAAATCCACCACACCGACCGGGTGGGCGAGATCCGCGTGCCGACGCTGCTCGTCGCAGGCGTCTGCGAGGAGCGCGAGATCTTCGAGCAGATGGAACTGATGTCGACGCGCATCCCCGACGCGCAATGGCACGTGATCGAAGGCGCAGCCCACATGCCGAACTTCGAACAGCCGGCTGTCTTCGATCCCATCCTGGACGGGTTCCTGAAGCGCATCGGCTACGCCGCGCGAGAAATGGAGTAAGCAGACCATGCCAAAAATCATGCGCCCGATCCTGCCGGCGCTCCTGTTGCTGCTGGCGGGCAATGCCCTTGCCCAGCCTTATCCGTCGCAGCCGATACGCATCGTCGTCCCGTTCCCGCCCGGCGGTACCGTCGACGTCACGGCGCGCGCGATCGGGCCGGCACTCACCGAGATCCTCGGCCAGAACATGGTCATCGAGAATCGCGGCGGGGCACAGGGCCTCATCGGCACCGAGTTCGTCGCGCGCGCGGCACCCAATGGCTACACCCTGCTGCTCGGATCCAACAGCACGCTGAGCGTCGCGCCCAGCCTGCAGAAGAAGAGCCCGTACGATCCGGTACGCGACTTCGCTCCGGTCTCGCTGATCGGGATGACCCCGTTCGTGCTGGTCGTGCATCCCTCGGTGCCAGCCAGCGCCATGAAGGAGTTCATCACGATCGCGAAGCGCAAGCCGGAAACCTTCACGATGGGCTCGGGCGGCGTCGGACACCTGGTCGGCGAGCTGTTCCAGACGATCACCGGCACGAAGTTCGTCCATGTTCCCTTCCAGGGTACCGGCCCGGCCGGCGCAGCGCTGATGGGTGGCCATGTAGACCTGCTGTTCGACCAGCTTGCGAACGCGGTCGCGCAGATCAAGGCAGGAAAGTTCCGTCCGATCGCGATCAGTTCGGCTTCACGCTCGACCGTCCTGCCCGGAATACCCACCATGGCCGAGTCTGGCGTCAAGGGCTTCGAGGTCACCAGCATCACCGGGCTGCTGGCACCGGCGGGCACCTCCCGGGAAGTGATCGGACGCCTGCACGCAGCGGTCCACAAGGCGCTGGCGAGGCCCGACGTGCGCGAACGGTTCGCATCGATGGCGCTCGAGACCATCCCCGGCAGCCCCGAGCAGTTCGCCACATACATCAAGGAAGACCTCGCGCGCTGGACGAAGGTGGTGCGCGATGCCGGTATCACGCTGAACTGACGCTAACGGCCCGGCATCACGCCGACATGGCTCACAGGAAGGACAAGCATGGAACACACGTCGCGATCGATCCTGGTGGCAGCAGCCACCTCCCTCACCCTGGTACCGCTGCTGGCATTGGCCCAGCCTGCCCCCGACTACCCCAAGCGCCCGATCCGTATCCTCGTCGGCTTCTCCGCCGGTAGCACCGCCGACCTGCTGCCGCGCATCGCCGGCCAGCGGCTGACCGAGGCCTGGGGCCAGCCGGTGATCGTCGATAACCGGCCGAGCGCCGGGGGAATCGTCGCCGCCGAGATCGTGTCAAAGGCGACGCCGGACGGGCACACGCTGCTGTCGGTGTCGGCCGGCCACGCGGTGTCGGCGGCGCTCTACAAGAGCCTGCCCTACGATACGTTGAAGGACTTCGCCGGCATCACCCGCTTCGCGAACGTGCCGAGCATCCTGGTCGTGGCACCCGCTTCGGGCATCAAGTCGGTGAAGGACATCATCACGCTGGCCAAGGCGAAGCCCGGCACGCTCACCTACTCGACACCGGGCATCGGCAGCGCCAACCACCTCGCGGGCGAACTGCTGAAGAACCTGGCCGGCATCGAGGTCACGCATGTGCCGTTCAAGGGCATCCCAGAGGCGATGACCGGCGCGATGACCGGAGCCATCACCTTCAACCTGTCGCCGATCCTGAACGTGGTGCCACTGGTGAACAGCGGCAAGCTGCTCGCGATCGCGACCACCACCGGCGCGCGCGCCAGCGCACTGCCCGACGTGCCGACCATCGGCGAGTCGGGCGTGAAGGGCTATGCGTTCGACCCGTGGTTCGGCATCCTGACCACTGCACGCACGCCACGCGCGGTGGTGAACCGGCTCAACCAGGAGATCGTGCGCTCGATGGAACTGCCCGAGATCAAGGCGCGGCTGGCCACCCTGGGCGCGGAACCTGCACCGCTGTCGCCGGAACAGTTCGATACGCATATCCGAAGCGAGATCGACAAGTTCCGCAAGATCGTCGCGAGCGCGAACATCAAGGTGGAGTGATCACGGCGCGGCATCGCTATCCCGGGGTGCCGGAAGATGTCTTCACGCCGAACTTCGCCACCTGCCCCTTCCACGCATCCGACAGCAGGCACGGCAGCCAGGCCTCGTTCTCCGCCTGCATTCCGGCCGAGAGCATCGTCTCCTGCGAGGCGTTGAGCGCGATCTTGGCCTGGATCAGCGACATGCGCGGCTGGCGTGCGATCGACCGGGCGAGGTCCATCGCCGCCGCCATCAGTTCGCCCTGTGGCACCACGCGCAGCACGATGCCGAGCCGCTCGGCCTCGTGTGCATCGAAGCGGCGGCCGGTGAAGATCAGCTCCTTCGCCTTCTGCAGGCCGACCGCGCGCGGCAGGCGCTGCGTGCCGCCGGCCCCGGGCAGGAAACCCAGCCCGACCTCCGGCAACGCGAAGGTCGCATTGTCGGAGGCGATGCGCAGGTCGCATTGCAGCGCGAGCTCGAAGCCGCCGCCGAGACAGTAGCCGTTGATCGCCGCGATGGTCGGCTTGGCCATCGACGCCACCGAGTTCACCCAGCGATTGCGGAAGAACCGGCGCTCGTCGTAGAGCTGCTGCACGCTGCGCTGGCCGCGCTCCTTCAGGTCTGCGCCCGCGCAGAAGGCCCGGTCGCCCTCGCCGGTGATCACCACGACGGCGACGGACGGGTCGGCGTCGAGCTCGCGCGCGAAATCGATGATCTCGGCACGCAGTTGCAGGTTCACTGCGTTCATCACGTGGGGACGGGTCAGCGTCACCCGCGCAATGCCATCCTCGATGGATACGCGTTTGACTTCGGTGGTCAGTGAATGCGGTGCGGGCATCGCGTCATCCTTTGGTATGCATTGCGCTAGATCGTATCCACGCACGAAGCAGCTGTCGATGCGGATCGACGATGCAGATCAGGATACGCGCCCATGCCATACTGCCGCAGAGGAGACCCGAACCCGATGCCACGCCCGCTCAGACACCGATACTCGCGGCGACCGCCGACCCTGCTGCAATCCACCCCCGCGCTCGTGACTGCCGCCATGCTTGCTGCCACGCCCCTCGTGCCAGGGCGCACGGCAGCAGCCCAGCCCGCCAGTTTCCCCGACCGACCGCTGCGGATGATCGTGCCGTTCGCGCCGGGTGGCGTCGCCGACATCGTCGCGCGCATCGTCGCGCAGAAGATGGGCGAGAACCTCGGGCAGACCGTGGTGGTCGACAATCGCGCCGGCGCAGGCGGTTCGATCGCGGCCGAGCTCACGACCGTGGCGCGGCCCGATGGCCAGACGATCCTGCTCTGCACTGCGAGCGTCGCCGTGTTCAATCCGCTCCTGACCAAGGTGAGCTACGACCCGATCCGCGATTTCGCGCCGCTGTCGCTGGTGTCGAGCGCACCTTTCGTGTTGCTGGTGCCAGTCAAGTCGCCGGCGAACAACGTGCAGGAACTGGTGGCACTCGCCCGCGCCAAGCCCGGCTGGATCAGCTTCGGCTCCGCAGGCATCGGCTCGGCGTCGCACCTGATCACCGAGATATTCGTATCGATGACGGGCATCAAGGCGACCCATGTCCCGTACAAGGGCACGGCGCCTGCCACCAACGACCTGCTCGCCGGCAACCTCCAGATGATGTTCGACTCGATCAGCGCGTCGGTGCAGCACATCAAGTCGGGACGCGTACGCGCGCTCGGCATTTCCAAACGCACGCCCTCGCCGTTGATGCCGTCCCTGGTACCGATCAGCGACAGTGGCGTACCGGGCTTCGAGGGCGCGAGCTGGCAGGGCATGTGCGCACCGGCCGCGACACCACGCCCGATCGTGCAGGTACTGAGCAATTCGGTGATCAAGGCCGTCAAGGCGCCGGAGACCGCCGAGACGTTCGCAGGCCTCGGCATCGAGGGCATCGGCAGCAGCGCGGAGGAGTTCCGCGCGTTCCACAAGGCCGAGATCACGAAGTGGGGCAAGGCGATGCGCGATGCGGGGATCCGCCAATAGCAGGTCGCGAGCGCGGATCGACTGCGCGAACCCGGGTCGGGTGGGACCCGCCAGCTAGCCGATTGCAGTGAGCGGGTCGACGGCGGCCATGCCCAGCGCACGGGCCACCCCGGGATGCGTGACCTGTCCACGATGCACGTTGAGGCCGGCGCGCAGGTGCGGGTCGTGACGCAGCGCAGCCGTAGCGCCCCGCTCGGCGAGCGCGAGCACGAACGGCACGGTGGCATGGTTGAGCGCGTAGGTGGAGGTGCGCGGCACGGCGCCCGGCATGTTGGCCACGCAGTAGTGCACGATGCCGTCGACGACGAAGGTCGGCGCCCGGTGCGTGGTCGGGCGTGAGGTCTCGCAGCATCCGCCCTGGTCGATCGCGATGTCGACGATCACCGCACCGCGCTGCATCCGGCCGAGCAGGCTGCGATCGATCAGCCTGGGCGCGGCATCGCCCGGCACCAGCACCGCGCCGACGACGAGGTCAGCCTGCACCAAGTGCCTTGCGATCGCGTCTGCGTCTGCCGGCACCCCACGCACGGTACCGCCGGTCAGTGCATCGAGCCGCGCGAGTGCCGCCGCGCTGCGGTCGAGCACGGTCACTTCCGCCCCCATCGCGGCGGCCACCCGGGCGGCGTTGCTGCCGGAGACACCGGCGCCAAGCACCACGACCTTCGCCGGGTCGACCCCGGTCGCGCCGGCAAGCAGCACACCGCGCCCGCCCTGCGTCGCCTCGAGGAAATGCGCACCGACCTGGATCGACATGCGTCCGGCCACCTCGGACATCGGCGCCAGCAGCGGTAACCGGCCCTGCATATCGGTCACCGTCTCGTAGGCGATGCAGGTGGCGCCGCTATCTGCCAGGTCCTGCGCCTGCGCGGCATCGCTGGCCAGGTGCAGGTAAGTGAACAGGACCTGTCCCGCGCGCAATTGCCGCCGCTCGTCGGGCTGCGGCTCCTTCACCTTGACGATCAGGTCGGCGGTTGCCCAGATCGAAGACGCGGTCGCGGCGACCGTGGCACCGGCGGCCGCATAGTCGGCGTCGCCCGCTCCGATACCGAGCCCGGCGCCGGTCTCGACCAGCACCCGATGCCCGTGCGACACCAGCGACTTCACGCTCTCCGGCGTGAGCCCGACCCGATACTCCTCACTCTTGATCTCCCGCGGTACGCCGATCAGCACTGCAGCCTCCTTTGCGTAAGGTGCCGCTTGGCACGTGAACGATACGGTTGGCGGACGGCGCTTCGTCTTGACGTGGATCAAGGGCCTTCAATGATCCATTCAGACCCCAGCCGTACCGCGCAGCACCAGCAACGCATCCACCGCCACCACCCCTTCGCCGCGCGACCGCACGATCAGCGGGTTGATGTCGAGTTCCGACAGCCGGCCGCGCAGTGACCAGGCCAGTGCGGACACCTGCACCAGCGCCTCGGCCAGTGCCTCGCGATCGGCCGGTGGCCGGCCGCGCTGGCCGTCGAACAACGGGCTCCCGCGCAGCTCGGCGACCATCGACTGCGCCTCGTCCAGGCCGAACGGCGCTATGCGGAACACCACGTCCTTCAGCGTCTCGGCGAACACGCCGCCCAGCCCGAGCGCGACCACCGGCCCGAAGGTCTCGTCGTCGACCACCCCGACGATGGCCTCGATACCACCCTCGACCATGGGACAGGCCAGCAGGCCGCCCAGCCGCGCGCCTGGCACCGCTTCGCGCGCGCGTGCCAGCATCGCTCGACCAGCCTCTGCCAGCGCAGCCACGTCCCGGATGCCCAGGCGCACCCCGCCGATATCGCTCTTGTGCGCGATGTCGCGCGACAGCAGCTTGAGCGCGATCGGGAACGGGATCGGTTCGCCGATCGTGTCCGTGCCGGCGAGACCCTCGCGCAGCAGCGGTGAATCGAGCGGGATACAGACATCGGCCGTCACCGGGATACCCGCCGCGCGCAGCAGCGCCTTGCCTTCGTGTTCATCGAGCGCGACATCGCCCGCCGGCAGCGCATGCTGCGCGAGGCTGGCAGGCATCTGCGGTGATGCACGCAACGCTGCATGGCGCGCGCGCGCCTGCGCGAAGTCGGCAAGCTGGCCCATCACCTGCGCCGCGCGGTTGGGCGAGGACAGCAGCGGGATGCCCGCGCCGGCGAAGAACTCGTGTCCGATACTGGATATCGAGGCCGGCACCGCCGACACCGCGAACACCGGCTTGTCGAACTTCACCGCCGCCTCGCCCAGCACGCGCGCGGCCAGCGCGAACGACGGGCCCATGATCGTGCCGAACAGCACGCACAGCTGGTGCACCTCGGGGTCGGCGAGCAGGGTCTCGAACGCGGCGCGGAACGATGCCTCGTGCTCCGGCCGCGGGTAGCCCGCCGTGGTATCCACCGGGTTACCCACCGCCGCCAGCGGCGGCAGCAGCTCGCGCAGCCGCGCCTGCGTCGCCTCGCCCAGCGGCGCGAGCACCAGGCGGGCCTCGTCCGCGGCATCGGCGAACACCACGGCGGAGCCACCGGTGTTGGTGACGATCGCCACGTTGCGCCCGCGCGCCACGCGCGCCGGCCAGGACGGTCGCAGCACCTGCGCCGTACCGGCCAACTGCAGCGACCCGCCGGACTGGCCCACCAGGAAGTCCACCACCTGCTCGGCGCTCGACACTTCGATCACGCCGCACTGGCGCAGCGCCGCCCGGTAAGCCGAATAGGTGCTGGTGAGGTTGGCGGTATGCGAAGCTGCGGCACGTGCACCCTGCCCGGTCTTGCCCGCCTTCCAGACAACCACCGGCTTGCCCGCTTCCAGCGCGCGGTCGAGTGCGGCCATCAGCGCGCGGCCATCGGCCACGCCCTCGATGTAGGCGAAGATCACCTTCGTCTGCGGATCGTCGACGTAGTGGTCGAGCAGTTCCGGCATCGTGATGTCCGACTCGCTGCCGGTCGCGACCACATGGCGAAAGCCGACCCCGGCCATCGCCGCCTGGATCACCACGCTCATGCCGAAACCGCCGCTCTGCACCGCCACCGACACCCCGCCCGGCTGCAGCTTCGGCGCACGCGTGAGGCTGCCGAAGGCGGCCACGACATTCGCATGTACGTTCACCAGGCCGATGCAGTTCGGGCCGATCAGCCGTACGCCGCCCGCCCGCGCGGCCGCGAGCATTTCCTGTTCGATCCGCTCGCCCTCGGGCCCGATCTCCCGGAAGCCGCCACCGAGCACCACCGCATGCCCGATGCCCTTGCGCCCGCACTCGGCGACCACACCGGCCACGTGCGCGGCCGGCAGCGCGATCACCGCAAGGTCGCAGGGACCGTCGATCGTCGACACCGACGCATAGGACTGGCGGCCGTCGATCTCGGCATACTTCGGATTGACCGGGTAGATGCCGCCCGCAAAGCCGGAGGTGTTCAACGCGCGCACCGTCTGGCCGCCGAACCGGGTGATGTCGCCGCTGGCACCGACGATGGCGATACCACGGGGGGAGAGGAGGTATGGAGAGAGGGACATGTAGTGATAGTGATCAGTCACCCATCAACCGAGCCAATGCCCTGCGCACCGGCACGTGTCGTCCGACGAAAGGCGTCCGACGACCCCGCGCACAAGGCGATGGTCGAGCGTGAACAGCTTGAATCGAACGCGAGACGGCGCTGGCAGTCCGGCGGCGGCCAGATCGGTCACCATGCAGTCGAGCGGCCAGGGCGAATGTCCTGGGAGATGATCATGGCCATTACCGCGTGGCCCGGACATCCTGCGGGATCGTCGTCTGCCCTTTGGCAGTGATCTTTGCGACAGTCAGCATGGAACGTTTCTATGTAATGTTGTCTTTACTGCCATCACTTTACGCTTCTCCTCCCTGCCGTACCACCCAGACCTGGACGGGACGCCACCTGCATGACGAGCCACGCACCTGCCTCCCCCTCGCCCTGGGTGACCTGCTGGGGTGCCGAGGTCACCACCGGCCCGGTGCTGGACCTCGCCTGCGGCAGCGGGCGCCACGTCCGCTGGTTCGCCGAGCGCGGCCTGCCGGTGGTCGCGGTCGACCGCCAACGTCCTGGCACGGGCGGACCGGACGACCTGTGCAAACTGCCCGGCGTCGAGTTCATCCAGGCCGACCTCGAAGACGGCAGCCCGTGGCCGCTGGGCGAGCGGCGCTTCGCCGCGATCGTGGTCGCGAACTACCTGCACCGCCCGCTGTTCCCGAAGATCGCTGCCGCGCTCGATCCGGGCGGACTGCTGATCTACGAGACGTTCATGTTGGGTAACGAGCGCTTCGGCCGCCCGACGAACCCTGAGTTCCTGCTGCGGCCGGGCGAACTGCGCGAGGCGTTCCCCGGGCTGTCGGTGATCGCTTTCGAAGAGGGCGAGACCGGCAGCCCGAAGCCGGCGATGATTCAGCGGATAGTCATGCTGCGGCCGTGCGACGAATTGGAGTCAATGTGACTACGGTGTATTGACGCTCCGGAGAAGCGTGCCCTAGCATGATTTCTCCAGCCCTCGCGGGCATCGCCGAATGGAGATCCAGATGAGCGCCCAGTTGGCCCCGAACCCCTACACCAGTCTCTATGCCAAGGGGTCGCCCGAGCGCGGACTGCACGCCCTCGGCCTTCGCGAGAAACGCTTTCCGCTCTCGACGGAATCGCGCGACTCGGTCACCGCAAGGATGTGGTCCGACGCGAAGAACCTGACCTGGGATGCACGCAAGGACATCCCGTACCACACCTTCGATCGCAGCAAGTACTCGCAGGAACAGCTCGACGCGGCCCGCCTGTGCTGGAGCCGCCGGGCATGGACCGAGTACACCGGCATCGTCGAGTCGCCTTCTATGTGCATCCGGCTCTGCCTCGAGGGCGACCAGCCGATCGAAACCAAGTTTCTGCTCGCCTCGAAGGTGTTCGAGGAAGCGCGGCACTGCGAGGCGTCGTTCCTGCTGGCCGACGCGATGGGTGGCTACATCCAGGAGCCGCCTCCGCACGATGCGATCGTGAAGCTGGTGGTCGCGGGCTTCCGCGACCGGCTGGCATTCAACCCGAATGTCTCAGCCGAGGCCGGCATCGCCGCCTGGCACATCATCTCGGAAGGCATCGCAGTCGACATATTCAACATCCGCTATCAGTGGACCGACGAGCCGGTGACGCGCGAGGTGATTCGCCTGATCAACCAGGATGAAGTCCGGCACGTGGAACTCGGCTGGGCGTTCCTCGAAGAACGCGCGCCGCACATGACCCGGGCCCAACTCGACGAGGTCGAGCTCGCGGTACGCGACGTGATTGAGAACGTCGAGATGAAGGGCTTCCATTCGATCTTCATGCTCGAGGACGACGTCGACAGCATCATGATCGAGGCCGAGGCGATCGCCGCCAAGGCGCGCCTCGGCTTCTGCCCACCGGAGGCGGAGCACAAGGCATTCGTGCAGTGCATCCAGAACTGCCGGGCGCGCTTCGCGAAGATCGGCATCCGCATTCCGCTTTACCCGCAGATCGAGTAGCTGGTCCCGGGCTGTACGGGTCCCGGGAAGGACGGCGTCAGGTGTCAGGCCGTCCAGGTGGCCCGCGCAGCACTTGCGCTGCGGGTCTTCGCCGCGATCTCCGGATCGCGCGACGCCATGCCGTTCTCGAGGATGAACGCCTTGTATGCCTCAAGCCTGTGGATCGTCTCTTCGGTCAGGTGGAACTCGACGCGTCGGGCGTCCTCGACCGATACTCGTTGCACGATCGCCTTGCGCGAGCGCAGCCGATTCAGTCGGCGCTGCACCGTGCTGGGTGCACCGAAATCCGCGAGGACCAGCTCCTTGAGCCCGACTGGATGTCCGGACTTCTGCCCGTAGCCGATGGCCCATACCAGGTCGAGATCCTCCAGCGTACCGACGAACGCAAGATGCTTGCGTTCGAATTCGCGGAACAAAGTCTTGGCAAGAAAGAAGTTCTGGTCAGACATGTCGGCGTGGCCTGCGCCCGGCGCAGGCTCTCGAAAAGTCATGCAATTATCAGCCTGTAAGGTCGCACGTCAAGGGTTCTTCGCTTGCTGACCAATATCCACGAAATCCGGATCGAGGGTCTGGCTGCACCAGTGACCGTCTCCTGCCCTCAGGGCACGCCCCTGCTCGACGCGATGGTCGCGGCCGGTGTGCCGATCGCATACTGCTGCCGGGCGGGGATCTGCGGAATGTGCAAGACGTTGCTGACCAGCGGCGAGGTGGACCACGATACCTGCAGCGAGCGAGCACTATCCCCAGCGGAGCGCAGCTCTGGGCAGGTGCTGACCTGCCGTGCAAGCCCGCTGTCCGCCTGCGTCGTGCGCCCGTTAAATGTCCTGGGCACGGCGGGCCCTTCGTTCAGCGGCACGCTAGGTACCGTGGTCACCGTCGAGACGCTGGCGCTGCCGGTCGATGCCCCGCTGTTCGTGGTCACGGCCCGGGTGCAGGAAGCCCGCCAGCTCGACGCCTGGCATCTCGGGCACTGGGCCTGGGTGGAGTCCCTCGACGGCGAGCGCGCGAACGGCTCGGTCGCCGCATCCTACGCGGGCACCGATCCGGCGGACCCCTGTGTCGGCCACTGGGTCCTGCGCGGGCCGGCTGCTGCGCTGGACATGCCATCGCTGGGGAGCGATCCCGGCGCGGTACTGTTCTTCGACGGGCCGCACGGGACGCCGCTCAATACCGAGATCGCCGGCAGCCCCTTCGTGCTGGTCACGGATACGCTGGGCATGCCCTTCGTCGGCGCGCTCGCATGGCGAAAACTGCTCGGCGATCCGCTACACGCCGACGCGGTCTGCTTCGCCGGCGCCCCTGTGCAGCAGGCGCATGGCATGCCGGCGGGGCGGCAGTCGGATGCGGCCGGCAGCGCACTATCTCCGGCATGGTCCGTGACCGCATCCGCAGACCTCGATCCGGCCCTGCTGCGGGAGGCCTTGTCGACCCACGCCGCCAGGGCGGCCGCCGAGGGAAGACGCATGCGCATCGTCACGCGCGGCGCGTCCGGCTTCCAGGGGGCACTGCGCCGCGCGCTTCGCGGCAGCGGCATCCGGCAGTGGGACGTACACGCCGAGTCCACCCTCGACCTCGAGCAGGTCCCGCCCAACCCGTGAAATTTCACACCCTCCTGTCCCTCCCACTCTGTGGCACAGGGCTTGCTGTTGATCTGTACCCACCTGTGGTTGTCCCAACCTAAAGGAGTCGGTCGATGATTAAGCGCGCAGCTGGTCGCAGCCCTATTGCCTTCGCAGCGTTCGCGCTGCTCCTCTCAGTCAACACCCTTGCGCAGAGCCCGGGGCAGCCGATGCGCCTGGTGGTGCCGTTCCCGCCCGGGGGTACGGCGGACCTGCTCGGCAGGCTGGTCGCACAGCGGCTGGGCGATGCGCTGAAGACGACGGTCGTGATCGACAACCGTGTCGGCGCCGGTGGCAGCGTCGGCGCGGAGGTCGTGGCCAAGGCGCCCCCCGATGGTACGACCCTGCTGCTCGGCAACGCCTCCACACACGCGATCAACCAATGGCTCTACAAACGCATCGGCTACGACCCGATCAAGGACTTCGCGCCGATCGCGCAGGTCGCCAACGTACCGCTGATCATGCTGGTGCATCCGTCGCTGCCCGTAAAGTCGGCGAAGGACCTGGTGGCACTCGCTCGCAAGCGGCCTGGGCAGATGAACTACGCCTCGGGCGGCGCCGGCAGCACCACCCATCTATCGATGGAACTGCTGAAGACGCTGCTCAAGCTCGATATCGCGCACATCGCCTACCGAGGCAGCGGCCCGGCACTGTCGGCCCTGATGGCAGGCGAAATCCCGGTCATGATCGAGCTGATGCCCTCGGCGCTGGCTCTGGTCAAGGCAGGCAAGCTCGAGGCACTGGCAGTGACCAGCGACAAGCGTTCCGCGCTGCTGCCGGATGTACCCACCCTCGCCGAGACGGTCAGCCCGGGCTACGAGGTTGCCTCGTGGTTCGGCGTTATCGCACCGGCCGGCACCCCTGCTGCGACGATCAGCCGGCTCAATGTCGAGATCGTCAAGTTCATGGCCACAGCCGAGGTACGCGACCGGATGCTCACCCTCGGTGCGGAGCCCGTAACCGGATCACCGGACGATTTTCTGAAATTCATTCGCGCCGAAGGCGCGCGCTGGGAAAAGGTCGTGCAGAGTTCGGGCGCGAAAGCCGACTAACTAGCTGCCAGCGGGCGCTGTCGCGGGTGCGGGCGGCGGTCGCCGCTGCACGCGGGCCCGGATACGGCCACCAGCCGCGAACACCATCACCAGGAGGATCTCATCCGGAAGCGGCGCATCGCTCATGGCCACGGTCAGGGTATCGAGGTGATCGAACGACCAGATGTCGTCCTTGTGGTTGATCGGCACGTCGAGCACCGTGCCCGGCGCGCCGACCTTGGCAGCCGCCCCGATGAGCGCTTTTCCGCCACCGATCGATGCGCGCATCAGCACGCCCAGCGCCGGGTGCAGCAGCGCCGCGGCATGCTCGAGTTCACCGCCGGTACCGACGACCGCTCCCTTTCCGTAGGCCTCGGCCGGCGCACCGAGCAGCGCGATCGCCCTGGGCAGGCAGTACTCCGCAACCTCGCACGACAGATCCGTGAGCAGGTCCAGGCTTCCGGCCTGCCCGAAGGCAAGCGGATTACGGATCGCGGCCAGGACCGCCACGCGGACCGTCGGCACCGGAACCTGCAAGCCGCCATCGGCGTGCGTCATGTCCAGAATGAACTGTGTCCTGCGAACGGCGTCG
>CAMDXD010000061.1 GCA_945877995.1 Bordetella parapertussis | reverse complement strand
CGCCGCAAGCCGTCGATCGAACGGCTTGCGCAGTGGTACCTCGAGCAGCCGGCGCTGGCCGCACTGACCATCGTCGCCGCCTGCCTGGTCTATCCGTATGCTTTCCATTCACTGGCGAACTTCGACCTGGTGATCGGCGCATTCGTGGCCTGCATCGTGCTGCTGTTCCTGCCGCTGCTGACCACCTCGGCGATGAACCCGCTGCTGGTCGCGATCATGACGCAGTCCTCGCGCGCCGACGCAGGCGCCAGCGGTTCGAAAGCCACGGCGCCGCTCGAGCAGCTGGATGCCGGCTCGGGCCGCGTCTTCTTCGTCAGTACCGTCGGCTCGGTTGCCGGCGTGATCGTGACCGCCTTCGTGCTGATGCCTTACGTATCCAACTACAACGCCGTGCTGGCGGTCGCGCTGGTGCTGTCGCTGCTGTCCCTCGTCGGTGCAGTGCGCCCACCGGTGCCGGTGGCCAGCCGGCGTCGCTTGCTGACCGTCGGCGTGGCGGCCACGCTGGCCTCGGGCGGCCTGCTCGTGTTCTCCGACAGCTATCTCGACCGCCTGTGGCCTGCCCGCTATGGGGGCGTCGACTGGCAGAAGACAGCTGAGTACGGCTCGCTGTTCGGGACGGTGAAGATCCTCGCCGGACCGGCAGGCGCACGCCCGGACGACCAGCTGCGCATCTACTTCCAGGACGGCCTGGTGCAGAACACGCTCGACGCGCAGAACCGGTCGCAGTCCTTCTTCACCTATGGCCTGGAGGGGCTGGTGCAGTCGTTCAAGCCCCGGGCCACGCGTGCGCTGGTGCTTGGCCTGGGCGCCGGCGTGGTGCCCATGTCGCTCGCGCGGCATGGCATCGACGTCACTGCGGTCGAAATCGACCCGGTGTCGTTCGAGGTCGCACGAAAGCATTTCGGCTTCGACCCCGCCCGGGTGCGTGCCGTCGAGGCGGACGCCCGCACCTACCTGCGCGGCTGCAATGGCGAGTACGACACCGTGGTGGTGGACCTGTTCCACGGCGACGGTATCCCTGAGTACCTGATCACGCGCGACTTCTTCCACGACCTGCGCGGCTGCCTGAAGCCGGATGGCGTGGTCGTGTTCAATACGTTCGTCGACCTCGACCGGCCCACGGTGTACGCCCATTTCCTGGTCACGCTGCATGCGGAGCTGCCGGAGATCGTGGTCTACCGCCCGGACGCGGCAGGCTCACGGCACGTCAACAGCTTCGTGGTGGCCAGCGCCGGTACACTGGTGCCACCATCGCCGGTGCGTCTGCGCGAAGCGCCGCCCCGGCACGCGGCAATGCTGCAGACGATGCTCGAGCGACCGAACAAGCTCGATTCGGATACCCTGCGCCGAGGGGCGATCATCACCGATGCGCGCAATTCGATCTCGCTCGACATCGCCGATGCGCAGATGGCCTACCGGCGGCTGGTGATAGAAACAGTGCCAAGGGCTTTCCTGCTCAACTGAGCGCGCCAGACGGGTCGCTCGACCTTGCGGCGCGAGCCGGTCACCGGCGGATGCAGCGCGCTGCGCGAAACGACGGCAGCCCCAGGCCGTTCCCGATTCTCCCGAGGTTCCGACCGTTCCATGGCAGACGTTGCGATGAATCCAGCCCGTGGCATCGAACGCGCAGGACCGGGACGGCGGATGCTGCCGCTGGCAGCGCGCTGGCTGTGCGCGCTGCTTGCTCTGGCCGCGCTGCCGGCCTCGGCGGCTGCCATCGGACAGGGGCTGCCAACCGGGCAGAACCGGGTCCGGGTCGAGCTGGTGCCAGAACCGAGCACCGCCCGCCCGGGCGAACCGTTCCAGGCCCTGCTGCGGATGCGCATCGCGCCCGGCTGGCACACGTACTGGATTAATCCGGGCGATTCCGGCCTCGCAACCAGCCTGGAGTGGCAACTGCCATCTGGCGTGACTGCCGGTGCGCTGTCGTGGCCGGTACCGAAGCGGCTGCCGGTCGGGCCGCTGATGAACTACGGCTACGAAGACGAAGTGCTGCTGCCGGTGCAGGTCACGGTACCGGCAGCATTCAGCGATACGGTGCTGCGTGTTGCGGCAAGGGCCGAATGGCTCGTCTGCAAGGATGTCTGCATTCCGGAGTCCGCGGCAGTCGGCTTCCAACTGCCGGTGGCACCGATCGCCGCGCTGGCCGACCCGCGCACGGCACCGCTGTTTGCCGCAGCGCGTGCCGCGCTTCCCGGCAGCCTCCCCGCCTGGACCGCGACGGCCAGCGCCGCGGACGGCCGGTTGCGCATCGCGCTGCGCGCGCCCGTGGGCATCCCGGCGCCCGCCGGCGAGGTCTATTTCTACAACGCGACCGAAGGCCAGGTCGCGCATGCAGCGGCCCAGACGGTGGCACGCCACCGGGACGGCCTGCTGATCGACGTGCCGCTGCAGCCCCAGCCGGTCACGCCGGTCGGGCGAATGGACGGGCTGCTGGTCGCCGCGGCGGGCTTCGGGCCTGGCCAGCCGGTGGCCGCGACGATCGGGTCGCCGCTCTCATCAACCTTACCGGATCTCGGACCGCTTCTGGCGACGACGACAGTCGCCGGGCCGGCAGCACGGGTTGGCCAGCCCTTCGCTGTCGCCCCGCCGCCACAAGAGAACGCCGCTGCGGCAGGGCTGCTGGTCGCCCTGCTGCTGGCACTGGCCGGCGGCCTGGTGCTGAACCTGATGCCGTGCGTATTCCCGGTGCTGTCGCTCAAGGCGCTGGCGATGGTCGGACAGGCGAGTTCCGATCCGCGTGGCCTGCGCAGCAGTGGCCTGGCTTTCGGCGCCGGCGTGCTCCTCGCCTTCTGGACACTGGCTGGCACGCTGATCGCGCTGCGCGCAGGGGGCGAACAGGTCGGCTGGGGTTTCCAGCTGCAGTCACCACCGTTCATCGCGGCCATGGCGGTGCTGTTCACGCTGCTCGCGCTGAACCTGGCGGGGGTGTTCGAAGTCGGATCGCGGGTGGCCGCTCTGGCCGGCAGCCTGCCCGAGCGCAAGGGGCCTGCAGGTTCGTTCTTCAACGGGATGCTCGCGGTCGCGGTAGCAGCGCCATGCACGGCCCCATTCATGGGCGCGGCGCTGGGCTATGCGCTGGCGCAGCCCGCACCGCACGCGCTGGCCGTGTTCACTGCCCTGGCGCTGGGCATGGCCCTGCCCTACCTGCTGCTGTCGTTCGTGCCCGGGCTGGCGCGGATGCTGCCCCGCCCGGGTCACTGGATGGTGACATTCCGGCAGGCGATGGTATTCCCGCTGCTGGCCACGGTGGCCTGGCTGGCGTGGGTCCTCGGCCTGCAGGCCGGCGTCGACGCCGTGTTCGGCCTGCTCGCCGGGCTGGTGCTCATTGCTTTCGCCGCCTGGTTGTATGGCCACTTCGCGGTCCCGGCCGCCAGTCGGGGCAGCCGTGCGATCGCGCTCGGATGCGGGCTGCTGGTGGCGCTGGCAGGCGGTTACCTGGCATGGCCGCCCGCAACGCAAGACGCGCCTGCCGCCCCGCCAGCCGCAGCCCGGCAGGGCGACGCCCACGACCCGGGCCAACCCTGGCAGGCCTGGTCGCCCGACCGCGTCGCTGCGTTGCGCGCAGAAGGCCGTGCGGTGTTCATCGATTTCACCGCCGCCTGGTGCGTGACCTGCCAGGCCAACAAGCAGCTGGTACTCGACACCGCCGCGGTCCGCGAGGCATTCGCGCGCCGCAACACCGCCACGCTGCGCGCCGACTGGACACGCCGGGACCGGGCGATCAGCGAGGCGCTGGCAGGGTATGGTCGCAGCGGTGTTCCAGTCTATGTGCTGTACCTGCCCGGACGCGATGCGCCCATCCTGCTTCCTGAACTGCTGACACGCGATGGCGTGCGCGCGGCACTGGATGGCGCACCGGAAGTCGCTACCGGCCCGCGCTGACGTCACCTTCTTCCCCGCTGATACCAGAGCCAGATCCTGATGATCCTGTCCCTACCGGGCCCGGGCGCAAGCCCGGCAGAATGCATGTGGCGGCGCTGCTGGCTGGTATCGCTGGGCGCGGCACTGCTGCTCGCGCTGCCGGCATGGGCGCAGTCGTCGCTGGCGCGTGTCGGCGACCCTGCGCCTGCCTTCACGCTGCCGTCGATCGACGGACGCAAGGTCTCTCTGGCCGACTTTCGCGGCAAGTACGTGGTGCTCGAATGGTGGAACAGCGAGTGCTTCGCGATCAATACCCACTACGGTGCGGGCGCGATGCAGGCTGCACAGCGCCGTGCGGGCGCCAATGGCACGGTCTGGCTGTCGATCGATTCCACCCACTCCGCGCACCCCAGCTTCGTCGATGCCAGGCGCGCGGCCGCGATGCTTCGCCAGTGGAAAGGCAGCCAGAGCGCGATGCTGCAGGATCCCGACGGCCGGACCGGGCGAGCCTACGGCGCGATGGTGACGCCGCATACGTACGTGATCGATCCGTCGGGTGCGCTGATCTACGCGGGTGCGATCGACGACCAGCGGACGATGCGCGATGTGCGCAGGGCGCGCAACCTCGCGCTCGCCGCGATCGAGGAAGCGCGCGCCGGCAAGCCGGTCTCGCGGCCGCTGACCCAGGCCTATGGATGAAACGTCAAGTACGCAGGCTAGTCTGGCCCGCCTGATGAAACCGCACAGGCGCAGGCCCGCCGCCCGGTCTCACGCTGCTGCGATGGAGGCCCGCCTGCGCGCGAGCCAGTAGGCGCCGAGCAGCGTCTTGGTCTCGGTCTGCTCGCCGCTGTCGGCCTGACGGAGCATCTCGTCGAGCGACAGCACGACCGTGGACAGGAATTCACCGTCCTCTCCCGGATGGCCGACATGCACCAGACGGGTCGCGAGGTAATAGTCGATCCGTTCGTCGGCATAGCCGACGCAGGGGTGTACCGTGAACGCGAACTCGAGGCTTCCCGCGCGATAGCCAGTCTCTTCCAGCAGTTCGCGCTCGGCGGCCGTGTGCGAGGACTCTCCCGCGTCGATCTTTCCCGCCGGGAACTCGAGCGTCTCGCGCCCGACCGGGTAGCGGTACTGACGCACCAGGACCACCCGCCCGTCATCGAGCACCGGCAGGATGATCGCCGCCCCGGGGTGCAGGATGTACTCGCGCAGCGCCTCGCGCCCATCGGGCAGGCGGACACGGTCGCGCCGTACCTTCAGCAGCGCACCGTCGAATACTGCCGTGGAATCGATCTGGCGTTCGGTGAAGTCGTCCATCCGGCCCTCGCCGGCCCGCACCGCTGCGGGCCTACATCGAACGTTGTATCGCCAGCAGGCACCAGGCCATGAGCGGCTGCGGCAGCAGGCCTAGCGCCAGCACCGCCAGGCCGTTTATCGTCATCAGCACCCGCGCGTCGGCGGTCGCCGTGAACGGTACCGTATCTACCGGCTCGTCGAAGTACATCAGCTTGATGATGCGCAGGTAGTAGAACGCACCGACCAGCGACATCATCACCGCGAACACGGCCAGCCACACCAGTCCGATATCCACCACGGCGGAAAGCACGGTCAGTTTCGCGTAGAAGCCGACCATCGGCGGCAACCCGGCCATCGAGAACATCAGCAGGAGCATCAGGAAGGCCTGCCACGGCGCACGCCGTGCAAGGCCGCGGTAGTCGTCGAGCTGATCCGCCTCGAAACCGGAACGCGCGAGGAGCAGGATCATGCCGAAGGTGCCGAGGTTCATCAGCACGTACACAGCCACGTAGAACATTGCAGCAGCGAAGCCGAACGCATTGCCCGCCAGGAAGCCCAGCAGCAGGAAGCCCATGTGCGAGATGCTCGAATAGGCGAGCATGCGCTTCAGGTTCGTCTGGGCAATGGCGGCGATGTTGCCGAGCGCAAGCGACAGCACGGCCATCACCACCAGCATGCTGCGCCAGTCAGCTGCCAGCCCGCCGAGCGCCTCGCCGAGGATGCGCATGAAGAACGCGAACGCCGCCACCTTCGGGGCCGAACTGATCAGCAGCGTCACCGCCGTCGGCGCGCCGTGGTAGACGTCCGGCACCCACATGTGGAACGGAACCACGCCCAGCTTGAAGCCGAGCCCGGCGACGATGAACACCAGTCCGAACACGAGCACCGTCCGGCTGCCCTCGCCGCGGGCGATCATCGCGGCGATATCGTCCACCTGCAGCGTGCCCGTCGCCCCGTACACCATCGACATGCCATAAAGGAGCATGCCGGAGGCCAGGGCACCGAGGATGAAGTATTTCATCGCCGCTTCCGTGGCGACCGCGGAATCGCGTTGCAGGGCGATCATCGCGTACAGCGACAGCGACAGCAGTTCGAGGCCGAGATAGAGCGTGATGAAGTGGTTGGCCGACACCATCACCATCATGCCGAGCACGGAGAACAGCGTCAGCGTAAAGAACTCGCCCCGGTACATGCCGCGGTCGACGAGGTAGCGCCGCGAATAGACGAGCAGCATCGACACCGCGACGATGATCATCAGCTTCAGCGCGTCGGCCAGGGGGTCGTCGATGAACATCACGCTGAACGTGAACGCGGTACCGCTGCTCGCGGTGGCGATCAGGATTGCGGCGCAACCGACCAGGACCAGTTGGGTAAGTACCTGGGTGATCCAGCGCCGCTCGTCGCGGATGAACAGGTCGATCAGCAGCACCGTGCAAGCCGCTGCCAGCAGGAACAGCTCGGTCGCAGCCGGAGCGAGATCGGGAATCGGGATATTCATGTCAGCGTGCCGGCAGTTTGCTCTGGCCGACATGCGCGACCAGATCGTTGACCGAGGTGTGCAGCACTTCGGTGAAAGGCAACGGCCAGAGGCCCATGCCGAGCACGGCGACCGCCAGCAGTCCGAGCACCAGCGCCTCGCGGGCGGAGAGGTCCTTCAGCCCCGCGACCGCGGCATTCGCGACCTCGCCGAACACCACCCGTCGGTACATCCAGAGCGTGTACGCAGCGCCGAAGATCAGCGTGGTCGCGGCCAGGAAGGCGTACCAGAAGCTGACCTCGATCGCCGCCATGATCACCATGAACTCGCCGACGAAGCCACTGGTGCCCGGAAGGCCCGCATTGGCCATCGCGAACAGCATGAAGAACGCCGCGAACACCGGCATCGTGTTGGCCACCCCGCCATAGTCGGCGATCGCCCGGCTGTGTACCCGGTCGTACAGGACCCCGACACACAGGAACATGGCGGCCGAGATGAAGCCGTGCGACACCATCTGCACGATCGCGCCTTCGATGCCCAGCGCGTTGAACAGGAACAGGCCGAGGGTGACGAAACCCATGTGGGCGATCGACGAATAGGCGATCAGCTTCTTCATGTCGGTCTGCACCAGCGCGACCAGTCCGATGTAGACCACCGCCACCAGCGACAACGCGATCACGACGCCGGCCAGCGCCTGGCTGGCGTCGGGCACCACCGGCAGCGAGAAGCGCAGGAACCCGTAACCGCCGAGCTTCAGCATGATCGCAGCCAGCACCACGGAGCCGCCGGTCGGTGCCTCGACGTGCGCATCGGGCAACCAGGTGTGCACCGGCCACATCGGGATCTTCACCGCGAAGGCGAGGAAGAAGGCGATGAAGATCAGCACCTGGGCCTCGAAAGAGATGGGCAGCCGGTACCACTCGGACAGGGCGAAGCTGCCGTCGGACAGCAGGTACAGGTAGATCAGCGCCACCAGCATCAGCAGCGAGCCCATCAGCGTGTACAGGAAGAACTTGACCGACGCGTAGACGCGGTTCGGCCCGCCCCAGATGCCGATCACGATGAACATCGGAATCAGCGTCGCCTCGAAGAAAAAATAGAACAGCAGCGCATCCATCGCGCAGAAAACGCCGTTCATCAGGCCCGACAGGAACAGGAAGGCAGCCAGGTACTGCGCCACCCGGTTGTCGATCACCTTCCAGCCGGCCAGCACCACCAGCACGGTGGTGAAGCTGTTCAGCAGGATCAGCAACAGCGAGATGCCATCTATGCCCAGGTGGTAGTTGATGTTGAACGCCGGCACCCAGGGCAGGAACTCGACGAACTGCAGGCCGGATTGCCGCGGGTCGAACCCGAACCACAGCGGCAGCGTGACCGCGAAGCCCGCCAGCGCTCCGGCAAGGGCGAGCACCCGCGCGATCCCGGCGTTAC
This sequence comes from Bordetella parapertussis, assembly GCA_945877995.1. GTDB lineage: Bacteria > Pseudomonadota > Gammaproteobacteria > Burkholderiales > CAIKXV01 > CAIKXV01. The sequence goes on along the minus strand of CAMDXD010000061.1, from coordinate 5,716 downwards.
GATCGGAACCGGTGGCCAGCACGAGGATCGCGCTGGCGATGGGCACCCAGATGGCCAGTGTCAGCAGCGGAGTCATTTTCGATTCGTCATTTTCGATTCGTGTTTTCGATCAGAGCACCGCGCGCGTGCGCACGACCCACAGCAGCAGCAGGCCGAGCACGCCGATCAACATCGTGAACGCATAGGTGTAGAGGTATCCCGACTGGAGTTGCCGCGACAACCGGGCGACCTGCCCGACCACCCAGGCCGTGCCGTTGACCATCACGCCGTCGATCAGCTTCACGTCGCCGACCTTCCACAGGAAGGTGCCCAGCTTGCGCAGCCCGTCGCGAAACAGGAAGGCGTAGATCTCGTCGATGTAGTACTTGTTGAGCAGCAGCGTGTGCAGGCCCTTCATCTTCGCGGCCATCGCCTCCGGCAGGTCGGGGCGCTTCAGGTACAGGAACCAGGCGAGCACGACCCCGGCCAGCGCCAGCCAGAACGGTGCCGTGACAAAGCCGTGCAGGGCCATCTCGAGCGGACCGTGCACATGCGCCTTCAGGTGCTCGAGCGCGCCGTGGGCGGGATCGACGAAGATCGAGCCGGCGAACCACTCGCCGAGCACCATCGGCGACAGCGCCAGGTAGCCGATCACCACCGATGGAATCGCCAGCGCGACCAGGGGCAGCGTCACCACCCAGGGCGACTCGTGCGGCTTGTCGTCATGGCCATGGCCATGTCCGTGGCCGTGGTCGTCCGCATGTGCGTCGTGCGGATCGTGCGGCTTCAGGTGGTAGCGTTCCTCGCCGTGGAACACCAGGAAGTACATCCGGAACGAGTAGAACGCGGTGATGAACACCCCGGCGATGACCGCGAAAGAGGCGAAGCCGGCACCAGCGATGTCGGCCTCGCCGACCGCGACGATGATCGAATCCTTCGAATAAAAGCCCGACAGGAAGGGCGTGCCGATCAGCGCCAGCGAGCCGACCAGCGAGGTGATCCAGGTGATCGGCATGTACTTGCGCACACCACCCATCCAGCGGATGTCCTGGTTGTGGTGCATGCCGATGATCACCGAGCCGGCCGCAAGGAACAGCAGCGCCTTGAAGAAGGCATGCGTCATCAGGTGGAAGATCGCGACCGGATAGGCGGAGGCGCCGAGCGCGACGGTCATGTAGCCGAGCTGCGACAACGTCGAATACGCCACCACCCGCTTGATGTCGTTCTGGACGATGCCGAGCAGGCCCATGAACAGCGCGGTGATCGCGCCGGTGACCAGCACGAACGACAGTGCCGTGTCGGACAGTTCGAACAGCGGCGACATGCGCGCGACCATGAAGATGCCGGCCGTGACCATCGTCGCCGCGTGGATCAGCGCGGAGATCGGCGTCGGGCCTTCCATCGAATCGGGCAGCCAGACGTGCAGGGGAAACTGCGCCGACTTGCCCATCGCGCCGATGAACAGCAGGATGCAGGTGACCGTGATCAGCGACCACGTCGTACCGGGCAGGATTTCGATGCCGGCGGCAGCCATGTCAGGCGCGCGCTCGAAAACCTGCTGGTAGTCGAGGGTGCCGAAGAACGCCAGCACCAGGCCGATGCCAAGCAGGAAGCCGAAGTCGCCGACCCGGTTCACCAGGAAGGCCTTCAGGTTGGCGTAGGTCGCCGTCGGGCGCTTGTACCAGAAACCGATCAGCAGGTAGGACACCAGCCCGACGGCCTCCCAGCCGAAGAACAGCTGCAGGAAGTTGTTGCTCATCACCAGCATGAGCATCGCGAAGGTGAACAGCGAGATGTACGCGAAGAACCGCTGGTAGCCCGGGTCGTCGCGCATGTAGCCGATGGTGTAGACGTGCACCATCAGCGACACCGAGGTCACAACCAGCATCATGGTCGCGGTCAGGCTGTCGATCAGGAAGCCCACCTCGAGCCGCAGGTCGCCCGACGTGAGCCAGGTGTAGACCGTGCCGTTGAACGTATTGCCATCGAGCACGTCGAGGAACACGCAGATCGAGGCGGCCAGCGACACCGCCACGCCGGCTATGGTGACCAGGTGCGCGCCGGTGCGCCCGACCTGGCGGCCGAACAGGCCCGCGACCAGCGCCCCGAACAGGGGCGCGAGGGGAACCAGCAGGTAGACCATCTGCATCGTCATCGCTGCGTCCTCACCCTTTCAACGTGTCGAGGTCGTCGACATGGATGGTGCGCAGGTTCCGGAAGAGCGCGACCAGGATGGCCAGGCCGATCGCCGACTCGGCCGCAGCGACGGTCAGGATGAAGAAGACGAAAACCTGCCCGGCGATATCCTGCAGGTAGTAGCTGAACGCGATGAAGTTCAGGTTCACCGCCAGCAGGTTCAGCTCGATTGCCATCAGCAGGATGATCACGTTCTTCCGGTTGAGGAAGATACCGAGCACGCTGATCGCAAACAGGATCGCGCCCAGAATCAGGTAGTACGACAGCGGCACCAACGGCTTCGCTCCCCTATGGTTCTTGCTTGTTCCAGATGTCGGTCAGGCCCGTGCCCTGGCAGCACGCGGGCCCGGATCATTTCTGCTGCGGTGGTTCGCCCTGCCCGGCTTGCGGCGGCGGGGCGGATACGCCCTTCGGCTCGGAACGCATCGCAACGAGGCGCACCCGGCCTTCGCGGGTAGCCGCGACCTGTACTGCCGGATCGATGCTGCGGGTGTTCTTGCGCGCGCGCAGGGTCAGCGCGATCGCGGCGACGATCGCCACCAGCAGGATCACTGCGGCGAGTTCGAACGGGTAGAGATACTCGGTGTACAGCACCATGCCGATGGCGTGCGTATTGCTGTAGCCCTCGGCGACCTCGGGCGGGGGCGGCCGGAGCGCCAGCCCGAAATACGGCCCCATCAGCGTCGCGCCCATCACCCCGAGCAGCAGCACCGCGACCGGCAGCGCGATCGGCAGGATGTTCCAGAAGCCTTCGCGCAGCCGGTCGACGTTGATGTCGAGCATCATGATCACGAACAGGAACAGCACCATCACCGCGCCGACGTAGACCAGGATCAGCGTGATCGCGAGGAACTCGGCATGCAGGAGCAGCCACAGCCCGGCCGCCGAAACGAACGAGAGCACCAGGAACAGCGCCGCATGCACCGGATTGCGCGCGGTGATCACGCCCAGCGCCGACAGCACGAGCACGGCGGCGAACGTGAAGAAAACGACGGACTGGAAGTTCATCGCCCCCCCCGCGCACGCAACGCAGCAGTGGTCGGGCGCCGCGGCGTCGCGGCAGCGGTATTGTCAACGGTAGTTCGCATCGGCCATCCTGTCGCGCGCGATCTCTTCCTCGTAGCGGTCGCCGATCGCCAGCAGCATTTCCTTGGTGTAGACCAGGTCGCCACGCCGTTCACCGTGATACTCGAGCGTGCGCGTCTCGACGATCGAATCCACCGGGCAGGACTCCTCGCACAGGCCGCAGAAGATGCACTTGGTGAGGTCGATGTCATAGCGCGTCGTGCGCCGGGTGCCGTCGTCGCGCACGTCGGACTCGATCGTGATCGCCATCGCCGGGCACACGGCCTCGCACAACTTGCAGGCGATGCAGCGTTCCTCGCCGTTCGGGTAGCGGCGCAGTGCATGCAGGCCGCGAAAGCGCGGGCTCTGGGGCGTCTTCTCCTCCGGATACTGCACGGTGATCTTGCGGGCAAACAGGTTGCGCCCGGTCAGCATCATGCCGCGCAACAGCTCGAGCAGCAGGAACGAACGGAAGAAGTTCTGTATGCGGGTCATCATCGGGGGCCTCTGCGCATGTCCATGGCTCAGAACCACCAGCTGAACGGCGGCCAGGTGCGGATCGGATCCATCAACGCGACGCCGACCACCATGATCCAGACCAGCGTGATCGGAATGAACACCTTCCAGCCCAGGCGCATGATCTGGTCGTAGCGGTAGCGCGGGAAGGTCGCACGCAGCCACAGGAAGCAGAACAGCAGGAACGCGATCTTCAGGAACAGCCAGTGCGCGCCGGGCCCGAACAGCAGCCCGACGACGGGGATCGCGGCCAGCGAGTCGACCTGGACCGGCGGCAGCCAGCCGCCAAGGAACATCAGAGAGGCCAGCGCCGAGATCAGGATCATGTTCGCGTATTCGGCCAGGAAGAACACCGCGAAGGCGGTGCCCGAATACTCGACATGGAAGCCGGCGACGATCTCGGACTCGCCCTCGGCCACGTCGAAGGGCGCGCGGTTGGTCTCGGCGACGCCGGCGATGAAGTAGACGAGGAACAGCGGCAGCAGCGGCAGCAGGTTCCACGACCAGAAGCCGCCGCCCTTCTGCGCATCGACGATGCCGCCCAGGTTCAGCGTGCCGGACACCATCAGGACCCCGACCAGCGCGAAACCCATCGCGATCTCGTAGGAGACGATCTGCGCCGCCGAGCGCATCGCGCCGAGGAATGCGTACTTGGAGTTCGACGCCCAGCCGGCGACGATCACGCCGTAGACGCCCATCGAGGTCAGCGCGAGCACGTACAGCAGGCTCGCATCGATGTTGGCGAGCACCGTCTCCGGACCGAACGGCAGCACTGCCCAGGCGGCCAGCGCCGGCATGATCGACAGCGTCGGTGCGATCAGGAACAGGAACCGGTTGGAACCGGTCGGGACGATGATCTCCTTGAAGATCAGCTTGAACACGTCGGCGAACGGCTGCGCGAGACCCGCCGTCCAGCCCATGCCGAACGCCATCACCCGGTTCGGGCCGATGCGCAGCTGCATGTAGCCGATCACCTTGCGCTCGGCGAGCGTGAGGAAGGCCACGCAGATGGTGATCGGCAGCACGATCGCCAGGACCTTCACCAGGGTCCAGACGACGGGCCAGGCGGGGCCGAGCAGGTTCTCGAAGAATTCCATCGTCGCGCCCTCAGCTCACGGTCTCGGCAGCAACGGCCGGGGCGGTTGCCGCGACGCGCTCGATCGAGAGCGCGGCACCGCTGCCGGGGGCGCCGAGCGCGAAGGTCGATGCATGGCCAGCGGGCAGCAGCACGCAGCCTGGCGGAAGCCGGGGATCGGAAACCGCCGGGAACAGCGCGTTCGCGCCACCGCAGGCGACCCGCACCGAATCGCCCGGCTGCAGGCCGGCAGCCCTCCACAGGTCGGCCGCCAGGGCCGCTTCCACCGGAGCCGCGTCGCGCGTCTTCTGCAGCGGTGGCGAACGTCGCGCCAGAGCATCGGCGTCGTGGATGCGCACCGGTGCCACCCGTTCGATGCCGGCAGCGGCAGGCAACGCGGCGTCTACCGCCAGGGACCCGGACAGCGCGTTGTCGCAGCCGGCTGCAGGCAGGCCGTCCAGCACCAGGCCAGCGCGCACGGCGTCGGTCGAATCCTGGTCGAAGCCGGCCAGTCCGAGCAGGTTGCCGAGCACGCGCAGCACCTTCCACGCCGGGCGGGTATCGCCCAGCGGCCGTACCACCCCGGTGAAGGTCTGCGCACGGCCTTCAGTGTTCACGAAGGTGCCTGCGGTCTCGGTGAACGGTGCGATCGGCAGGATCACGTCCGCATAGTCGAGCGCACGGTGTTCGAACGGCGAGAGCGCGACCACGAAGTCGGCAGCCTTCATCGCCGCCAGCGCCGCGGCGCCGTCGGCGCAGTCGAGCTCCGGCTCGGCGCCGAGCAGCAGGTAGGCCTTGCGTGGCGCGGCGATCATGGCCGCGGCGTCGAGCCCTGCGCCGGTCGGCTGCGCACCGGCAAGCCTCGCGCCGACGCTGTTGGCCGCC
>CAMDXD010000060.1 GCA_945877995.1 Bordetella parapertussis | reverse complement strand
AGGACATGGTTCGCGTGTCCGATGCGCGCATGAGCGGCACCGCGTTCGGCACCATCGTGCTGCATGTATCGCCGGAATCGGCCGTCGGCGGGCCGCTGGCGCTGGTGCGCAATGGCGATCGCATCCGGCTCGATACGGCCGGACGGCGGATCGATGTGCTGGTGAGTGACGAGGAACTGGCAACGCGTCGTGCCGCCTGGGTCGCGCCGGAGCCTAAGCCGGAGGACCGGCGCGGCTACCGCAAGCTGTACATGGAAGACATCGAGCAGGCGGAGCGCGGGGTGGATTTTGCGTTCATGCGGGCACCGACGCGCGGGGTGGTGCCGAGGGCGTGAGGCGGGATCCGAGCCCTGTCTTGTCGCGGCGCGGAGTCGGTGTTACCTTTGGATTACCAAAGGCGGCCGGAATGCTCATGTCGACAACCAGCACATCCATCAAGTTGCCCAGCGCGTTGAAGGCGCGCGTCGCGGAGTTGTCGCAGTGCGAAGGCAAGACCGTGCATGCCTGGCTGGTCGAGGCCGTCGCGCAGCAGGTGGCGCGGGCAGAGATGCGCGAAAGCTTCATCTCTGATGCGCAGGCGGCTGCGGACGCGATCGATGCCGGGGCGGCGGTGTACGCCGCCGAGGAAGTGCATGCATACCTCGTCTCGCGAGCGTCCGGAGGCCGTCCTCGGCGTCCTCGGCCGCTGACGGGTCGCTGATCGCGTTCCCGGCCAGGGACGTATCCAATGCCGCTGAAGCGGTCTGCAGGACCGGCCTCGGACCGGTTCTCGATCGTCTACGCCGAAGCTGCGCTCGATGATCTGGACCGGATCTTCGAGTTCCTCGCCACAGCCGACCGTGCCGCGGCGGAGCGCGCAGCCGGGTCCATCGTGTCTGGCGTGGCCATGCTTGCCGAACATCCCCTGATCGGTCGCCCCGTCAGCGACGGGCTTCGCGTACTGGTCGTGTCCTTCGGCAACGGCGGGTATGTCGTGCTTTATCGCGTCCGCCCCAGCCTCACGCGAGTCGAGGTGTTGTCTGTCAGGCACCAGCGAGAGGCCGGATTCGGCTGAGCCTTGCAGGCGCCACTTCAGGCACGCCGGACGCCACAGCCCGACCTTTCAGCCCACCGCCTTCATCCGCGCATCGATCGTGCCCAGCAGTTCATGCCACGACTTCACGAAGGCCGCTGCACCATCCTGCTGCAGCTTCAATGCCAGCGCGTCGAGGTCTACGCCGGCCGCCTTGATCGCGGCCAGCACCGATCGCAGCGTCGACCTTGCCGTGGTCGGCGAACGCCAGCAACGTCTTTTCGGGCATCGTATTCACCGTGTCGGCTGCGGCCAGCGCCTCGATGTAGAGCGTGTCGGGTGCCGCCGGGTCCTTGGTGCCAGTGCTGGCCCAGAGCAGCCGCTGCGGCCGGGCGCCGGCAGCCATCACCCGTTTCCAGGCGGCCGAGGCGAGCAGGCCGCGATACGCGAGGTAGGCCTGCTGGCCAACCGCGATGCCCAGACGGTTGTTCAAGGGCGCGGGAACCTTGCCGACGACCGCAGCATCCCAGCGGCTGATGAACAGCGAGGCGACCGAATCGACGCGCGGATCGAGCCCGGCGTCGATCCGGCGCTCGATGCCGCGCAGCCAGGCCTCGGCCGCCGCTTCGTACTGCGCGCAGGAGAACAGCAGCGTCACGTTCACCGGCACCCCGGCGAAGATCGCTTCCTCGATCGCAGGCAGGCCTTCCGGCGTGCCCGGGATCTTCACGAACAGGTTCGGCCGGTCAGCCTGCTTGTGAATCTGCATGGCCTCGGCGATCGTGCCGGCGGTGTCGCTCGCCAGCAGCGGCGAGACTTCCATGGAGACCCAGCCATCGACGCCCGCCGTACGGTTGAACTCGGGGCGGAACTGGTCAGCCGCGCGGCGCAGGTCTTCCAGCGCCAGCTCGACGAACAGCGCCTCGTTGGTCAGGCCAGCCTTCGTCTTCGCGGCGATGCCCGCGTCATAGGCCTTGCTGCCGCCGATCGCCCCCGCGAAGATGGTCGGGTTCGAGGTCAGGCCGGTCACCGACAACTCGGAGATGTAGCGCGCCAGCGTGCCGTTGTCGAGCAGGTCGCGCGTGATGTTGTCCAGCCAGAGGCTCTGGCCGAGTTCGTGCAGGGTGCGGGTGGTGGCGTTGGCGTTCATCGGAGGCGCTGATGGGTTCGGGATGCCTAGGGTAGCGCCCCTGCGTGACAAGCAGGATCAAGCTGCCCTGTCGCGCCCTACATCACGCCGGACAGGCCGCCGTCCACGTTGACGCAGGTGCCGGTGATGTAGCCGGCCGCATCCGAGACCAGGAAGGTGATCGCGTTGCCCATGTCCTCCGGATCGCCCATGCGCTGCAGCGGCACCGACCTGGCGTTGCGCGCGAAGTGCTCCTCGACGGTCAGGTTGTTGCGCTTGGCACCGCGCGCCTGCTGCGGCGTCTTGATCTTGCCGACGCAGACCACGTTGACCCGGATGTTGTGCGGGCCGAGTTCCTTCGACAGCGCCTTGGCCAGGGTGGCCCCGGCCTGCCGGCTCACCACCGTCGGCAACTGGTTTGCGCCCGGCGTGGCGGCGGCCGCCATCGTCAGGTTGATGATCGAGCCCGACTTCTGTGCCTTCATGTAGGGCAGCACCAGCCGGATCAGGCGCATCGGCGCGAACAGCTTGACGGAGACGTCTTCCTGCCAGCGCGCCTCGTCGATCTCGTCGAACGACAGCTGGCCCGAGCCGCCGGCGTTGTTGACCAGGATGTCGATCTTCCCGAACGTGTCGTGGACCTGCTTCACCCACTGCTGCATCTGTTCGGCGTTGGTTGCATCGCCCTGGAAAGCGAGCACGGTGGCGCCGGTGGCGAGCAGTTCCTTCTCGATCGCCGCCAGCGGCTCGGCGCGGCGCGCGCAGATCGCGACGATCGCGCCTTCCTTGGCCAGGCACAGTGCGGTCGCGCGGCCGATGCCTTCGCTGCCGCCGGTGATCAGGGCGACCTTGCCTTTGAGTCCGAGTTCCATGGCGTTCCTTCCGTACTCCGTGAGGTTGCCGAATTCTAACTCGGTGCAGGCTCTTTTCCTGCCGCATGGGGTCAGGTCGTTGCGTGCAGTTCCTTGATCTGCGCCAGCGGCGCGCCGATCTCGCGCAGCACGTTCTCCGGTCCAGAGGGCATCATGTTCGCCGGATGCAGGTGCTTCGGCTTGCCATGCCACTGCACGTAGCCGCCGACCCAGCGCGAGCGTTCCACGACCTTGCTGCCGAAGTTGCGCCGGCGCACGTCGTACGTCGCCAGCGCCCCGGCGACGTCGCCGGGCGCCGCATCGAGCTGGTTCACCAGGTCGAGCGCGTCGAGCGCAGCCTTGCTCACCCCGGCGCCGATGTGCGGGCGTGCCACGAAGGCGGCATCGCCGAGCAGGGCGATACGGCCCTTCGCGACCGTGGTCGACTCGAGGTCGTAGATCGCCTGGAAGAAGGGCTGTTCCGTGAGTTCGAAAGCTTCCGCGATCTGCGGGGCCAGCACTTCGCGCGCGGTCTTCTTGATCGAACGGATCACTTCCGGCCGGATCAGTGGCGGGGCGATCGACTGGCCATGGCAGCGGCCGGTGGCATCGGTGCACAGGCCTGGCAGCTGGGTGTGCTCGTCGGTCGGGCGGTACCAGACGAAGTTGTAGCCGCGATGGCCAGGGCGCACGTCGTCGCCTTTTCCGGGCACCGGATAAGCCAGCATCATCTCGCCTTCGGGCAGGCCGAACGCGTAGTTCGGCATCATCTGTGCATGTAGCGCCGGCGGCATCGCACTTTCCTGCATCACCCCGCGCCAGGCGATATAGCCGACGTACACCGGCTGTGCCGCGGGTTGCCAGATCGAGCGCAGCGTCGAGCGGATGCCGTCGGCGCCGATCAACAGGTCGCATTCGTCGCGCGTGCCGTCGGACAGTTCGACCACCACCCGGTCGGCGTGCTCGGTGAAGCCGGTCAGTGCCGTGCCGGGACGGTAGCAGCGGTCGGGCAGCATCGCCTTCAGCGGACGATAGACGCGCGCCCAGGCGCTCATGGTTTGCGGCACGGCCAGTTCATAAGCCAGCGAGCCGTCCAGCGCGAGGCACATCCGGCGGTTGACGGCGACGCCGATCGTCTCGTCGATGGTGATGCCCAGTTCGCGCATCACGGCGAACAGTTCTTCATGGGTGCCGATACCGGCGCCGCGGGTGGCGAGGTCGTCGCTCGCGCGCTCGTAGACCTTCACGTCCCAGCCACGGGCGAGCAGCAGGTTTGCGGCAAACAGCCCGCCGAGGGAACCCCCGATGACGATCGCGCGGCCCTTGCCTTTGGTGGGTTCCATCAGGACTGTCCTTCCCCGAGCAGTTCGAGCGCGTTCAGTCCGTGGATCAGGTCGCGCTGCTGGTTGGTGAGCCCGGTCAGCTGTTCAAGCATTCCGAGCGGATTTTCTTCGCCCATGTCGTAGGGCGCATCGGTACCGACCACCACGCGATCGGCGCCGACGCGGTCGACCAGGTATTTCAGTGCCATTGCGTCATGGGTCAGCGCGTCGCACCAGAACCGGCGCAGCAGTTCCAGCGGCGAGGTCTTCGACTGCGCCTTCGTCTCGGTGCGGCATTCATGGCCGTGTGCAAGGCGCCCGATCTGGTAGGGCAGGTAGCCGCCGCCATGCGCCAGGATGATCTTCAGGTCGGGCAGTTCGTCGAGCGTGCCGCTGAACATCAGGTGGCTTGCCATCAGCACGGTGTCGAGCGGATGCCCGATCAGGTTGGCGAGGTACCAGCATTCGAGCTGATCCCGGACGCCGCCGACGAAATGCGGATGCGCGAACAGCACGACCTTCAGTTCTGCCGCGCGCTTCAGGATCGGCCGGAAGCGCGGCTCCGACAGCTGCTGGTCCTGTACCGTGCAGCCGACCTCCAGCGCGCGGAAGCCGTGGTCTCGCACGCAGCGCTCCAGTTCAGCGATCGCGGCATCGGCGTCCTGCATCGGCAGCGTCGCCATGCCGCGCAGCCGGGCAGGGTGGGCCGCCACCATCTGCGCGATACCGTCGTTGGTGACCTTCGCTGCGGCGAGCGCCCGGTCGGCCTGCAGCCAGTAGAAGAACACGAACGGCGTGGTCGACAACACCGAGACGTCGATGCCCTTGCGGTCCATGCCTGCGACCTTGGCACTGGCGTCGTGGAACTCGTCCGGGATCGGGGTCTGGTGTCCGTCGCTGCGCTTGAAGCGGTGCACGGCGCCCTGCGCGTCATGCACTACCTCGATGTCGTGTTCCCGCGGCCGGGCGGCGATCGCCTCGATCAGCGGCTTCGGCAGCACATGGCTGTGCACGTCGATCACCGGGGTCTTACGGGTCACACGGTTCTCCTTGCGATGGGGTCAGACCCCAGGGTCAGACCCCATTCAGGTTCAGGGCAGGGTGGCTTGCACAGGAGTGCCGTCGCGCAGGGAATGCGCGACGGCTTCCACGGCTGCAATGGTACCGAGCATTTCGGCCGGGGGGATTGGCCAGGCACCGGATTGTGCGCGTGCCGCCACCGCGGCGGCGAAGGCTTCCATCTGCAGGCGCATGCCGTTGAGCGGCTGCAGGTCGATGCGCTGCGCCGGCTTGCCCGTCAGGCGGATCACGACTTCACGGTCGCCGATGGCTTCCACCGAGCCGTCGCGGCCAAACACATGCAGGCGCCAGAACAGCGGCGTGGGCCGCACGCCGCACAGGACGGCGGACATCGGGCGTTCGAAGGCGTAGACCATGGTCAGCGCATCCAGCGCCTCGTTCGGCGGCGGCTGCGAGACGGTGGTCGCGCTCACCCGGGTCACCGGCCCGAACAGGCGGATCATCGCGTCGAGCACATGGATGCCGGTGGCGGTCAGACTCGACGCCGGAGCTTCCTCCGGCCTCTCGCGCCAGCTGGTGAAGAAGTTCTTCTGGTTCTCGTTGCTGAAATGGCCTTCTGCATGCAGCAGCGGGCCGAGCACGCCGCTGGCGACCACCTTGCCCAGCTCGCGCATCGACGGCCAGTAGCGCTTGTCCTGGCCGACCGTGAGCACGACGCCGGAGCGGATGCAGGCCTGCACCGCGCCCCGTGCGTCGTCCAGCGAGAGCGCGAGCGGCTTCTCGCTCAGCACCGACTTGCCGGCGGCGGCGCAGGCGCGCACCTGGCCGGCGTGCTGCGAGTTCGGCGTGGCCAGTACCACCGCGTCGATCGACGGGTCAGCGAGGACCGATTGCAGGTCGGTGCCGAGCGCCAGCCCGTGTTCGCGCGCGAAGTCGGCCGATCTTTCCGGCGTCTGCACCACCGCACGCACGAAGCGCACATGCGGGCTGGGTGGATCGTCCCCGCCCTGGAGCGAGCACACATGGTTGCGGCCCCAGCGGCCGAGGCCGATCACGGCGGCACGGATCATCGCGTCCTTCCTTCCGGCGCGCACGCCGGTCCTGTCGTCTGTCGTGGAACCGGCCCGGGCCGGGCGCTAGTGCCCGGTCTTCGCGCTGTCGGCGTGCTGCTCGCCGAACTGTTCCTCGATCGCGCGCCAGCGGTCGATGCCCACCACCTTCAGGTAGTCGTCGAAGTTGGCGCCGGTGCCGACCAGCTTAAGCTCGTCGCTGCGCAGGTCGGCCAGCGCGAGCTGCATGGTCTTCACCACGCGCAGCAGCAGGGTGATGCCGTAGAGCGCGATGCCGTAGCCCATCTCGCCCAGCACCGACGGCTTGACGATCGGCGACAGCCCGCCTTCGAGCATGTTGGCCACGTGCACGGTGTCGATCTCGCGCACCGCGCGTGCCATCTCTTCCTCGTTCAGCATCGACTCGATGAACACGCCATCGGCGCCGGCGCGCACATAGCGCTCGGCCCGGCGCAGCGCTTCATCGATTCCGTGGATCGCACGGGCATCGGTGCGCGCGACGATGAACGTCTCGGGGTCCATCCGGTTCGCACTCATGGCGCGCAGCTTGGCTTCCATCTCCTCGGTCGGCACCACCCGCTTGCCGGCCATGTGGCCGCAGCGCTTCGGAGCCACCTGGTCTTCGATGAACAGTGCCGAGATGCCCATCTGCTCGTAGCTGTTGAGCAGGTGCACGCAGTTCTTCACGTCGCCGTAGCCGTTGTCGGCATCGACCAGCACTGGCAGGTCGCAGGCGTTGACCATGTCGCGGAACGCGGCGCCGAACTCGCCGAGTTGGCACAGGCCGATGTCGGGCAACCCGTGGCGCGCACCGGCGGTCTGGAAGCCGCCGATGAAGAAGCCCTTGAAGCCGGCCTGCTTGATCAGCAGCGCGGACAGCGCATCGTGCGCCCCCGGCAGCACCAGCGGTTTTTCTTCCTTCAGCAGGCTGCGGATGGTCTTCCTGGCCACGGTGTTTCCTTCGGTCAATGCAGCGTTGGTTCGATCGGTATTACTCGCCCTTGATCCCGGCGTCGCGGATCACCTTGCCATAGCGCACCGCCTCGCTGCGGATGAACTCGGCGAACTGCTCCGGCGTGCTGGTGCGTGACTCGATGCCCGAGGCGACCAGTTTGTCGCGCAGGTCGGGTGAGGCGAGGGCCTTGACGAGCTCCGCGTTCAGCCGCCCGATGAGCTCGCGCGGGGTGCCGGACGGTGCCAGCATGCCGTACCAGATCGGCACCTCGAAGCCGGCGACGCCGGATTCCGCCGCGGTGGGCACGTTGGGCAGGTTCGCGACCCGCTTCTCGGCCAGCAGTGCGATCGCCTTGACCTTGCCGCCAGCGATCTGCGGTGCAGCGATGGCTGCGGCCATGATCAGCATGTCGGTCTCGCCCGACATCAGGCCGACCAGCGCCTGGCCTGAGCCCTTGTAGGGCACGTGCACGGTGCGGATCTTCATCAGGCTGTTGAGCAGTTCGGCCGCGAGGTGGCCGGTGGTGCCCACGCCGCCCGAGCTGTAGTTGAGCCGCCCGGGATTGGCGCGCGCCATCTTCACCAGGTCGCCCAGGTTCTTCGCCGGCACCGACGGATGCACGATCAGGATGTTCTGGATCACCGCCAGCAGCGAGATCGGCGCCAGGTCCTTCATCGGGTCGTAGTTCAGCTTCGAGTACAGCGACGGGCTGATCGAGATCAGCGGCGAGGACAGCACCATCGTGTAGCCGTCGGCAGGCGCCTTGGACGCAACCTCGAGCCCGAGGTTGCCGCCGGCACCGGGCCGGTTGTCGACCGTGACCGGCTGGCTGACCTGTTCCGACAGCTTGGCCGCGACGCTGCGCCCGAGCATGTCGGTCGGGCCGCCGGGCGGGAAGGGCAGGATCATGCGCACCGGCTTGGCCGGAAAGGCCTGCGCCTGTGCCCGAGGCGCCAGTGCGACGGTGAGCAGGGCGGCCCCGCCAGTGGCCATCGCAGACAGCAGCGCCACCCGGTGCAGCACGGACAGTGATCGCGTCATTCGTGTTTCTCCTCCGTTGGGCCGCCAGCAGACGGCGCCGTGTTTTCCTGCACCCTCTGGTCCAAGGGCAGGGCGACGGGCGGCCGGTGCATGCGCTGTCCCGCGCATGTCTTGTCCACGGCCGTCCCGATGGCTTGCGAGCGTCACTCGCCTGATCGAGCTTATCAGCATGACAGCAGCGCCCGCAAACGGACGCTACACTGCCCCGCTCAGGCGATGGCGTGGCGCAGCAGGTGGCCTGCGGCAGCATCCTGGCCGAGCAACCGCACCAGCGCCGGCAGGGCCTCCTCCAGCATCGCGGGCAGCGTCCACGGCGGATTGAACACGAACAGGCCACTGCCGTGCATGCCTATCCCGTCCTCGGCCGGTGCCTTCACCCGCAGTTCGACCTGCAGCCAGTCGCGCTCGCGCAGCGCGCCCAGGGCGACCGGCAGCCGGACCGACTCCCGCTTCGAGAGCAGCGGATACCAGACCATGTAGATGCCGGTGGCGAAGCGGCGCAATGCGTCTTCGACCGCGTCGACCACCTGCCGATAGTCCTGCCGGTCTTCGTAGGAGGGATCTACCAGTACCAGCGCGCGCCGTGGCTGCGGCGGCAGCAGCGCCTTCAGCCCGGCATAGCCGTCACCTGCCAGCGCGCGTACCCGCCGTTCCCCGTCGTACTGCTTCTGCAGCAGGCGGCTGTCGGTCGAGTGCAGGTCGAACAGGTGCAGCCTGTCGTCCGGGCGCAGCATCTGCAGCGCGAACTGCGGCGAACCGGGGTAGTGCAGCAGCCGGCCGCTGCGGTTCGCCTTGCGCACCTGGTCGACATAGGCCTGGACCGGCGCGGGCAGTCTGGGCTCAGTCCAGAGCCGGCCGATGCCGTCGCGGAACTCGGCCGTTTTCAGCGCGGTCGGCGTGTCGAGCGGATAGAGCCCGGCGCCGGCATGCGTGTCGATGTACCAGAAGGGCTTGTCCTTCTGTTCGAGATGGCCGATCAGGTCGACCAGCACCATGTGCTTGAGCACATCGGCATGGTTGCCGGCATGGAAGGCGTGGCGGTAGCTGAGCATCGGCCCAGTGTAACGGGACGACTGGCCCCGTGCGACGCGCTCAGCCGGTCACACCGATGTTCCACGGCACGAACTCGTGGTCGCCGAGCCCGAGCAGTTCGCTCTTGCTGCGTTCGCCCGAGCAGGTACGCAGGATATGCTCGAAGATCTCCTGGCCCATCTCCTGCAGGGTGTGGCTGCCGTCGAGGATGCCACCGCAGTTGATGTCCATGTCCTCGGTCAGCCGCTTGTACATCGGGGTATTGGTGGCGAGCTTGATCGAGGGCACCGGCTTGGCGCCGAACATCGAGCCGCGCCCGGTGGTGAAGCAGATCACGTTGGCGCCGCCGGCGATCTGGCCGGTGGCCGAGACCGGGTCGAAGCCGGGCGTGTCCATGAACACGAAGCCCTTCTGGGTCACCGGCTCGGCGTAACGGTAGACCTCCATCAGCGGCCCGGTACCGCCCTTCATCGACGAACCGAGCGACTTCTCGAAGATGTTGGCGAGGCCGCCCGACTGGTTGCCCGGGCTGACCACACCGTTGATCTGGGTGTCACGGCCGGGGGTGTATTCGTCTTTCCACCAGCGGATGCGCGCGATCAGCTTCTCGCCGATCTCCTTCGAGCGGGCGCGTGCGGTCAGCGTGTGCTCGACGCCGTAGATTTCCGGCGTTTCGGACAGGATCGCGGTGCCGCCGTGACGTACCAGCAGGTCCATCGCCGCGCCGAGCGCCGGGTTGGCGGTGATCGACGAGAAGCCGTCCGAGCCACCGCATTGCAGGCCGACGCTGATGTGGCTGGCCGGTACCCTGGTGCGCGTGACCTTGTTCGCTTCCGGCAGCATCGACTTCACTGCCGCGATGCCGGCCGCGATGGTCTTCGTGGTGCCGCCCTCGTCCTGCATCACGAAGGTGTGCAGCCGTGCACCGGCCGTCAGCTTCTGTTCGGCGAGCAGCTTGTTCACCTGGTTGCGTTCGCAGCCCAGGCCAACCACCAGGGCACCGGCAAGGTTCGCATGCAGCGCGTAGCCGGCCATCGTCCGGCGCAGCAGGTCCATCGGCTCGCCGGTCATCTCCATGCCGCAGCCGGTACCGTGCGCGAAGGCGACCACGCCGTCGACGTTGGGATACTCGGCCATCCGCTCGGGCGTGAAGTATTCGGCGATCTTGTGCGCGACCGTGGCCGAGCAGTTGACCGTCGACAGCACACCGACGAAGTTGCGCGTGGCGACCTGGCCGTTCTCGCGCACGATGCCCATGAACGTCGCGCGTTCGCCTTCCGGGACCATCTCGACCGGCTTGTAGTCGCGCGTGTACGCGTAGTCGCGCTGGTATTCGCGGAACTCCATGTTGTGCGAGTGGACATACGCGCCGGCCGGGATGTCGGTCGAGGCGAAGCCGATGGTGACGTTGTACTTGCGGATCGGCGCGTCCTTGGCGATTGCGCATGCGGCGATCTTGTGGCCGGCGGGCACCTGCCCGCGGCTGGTCAGGCCGCCCTCGAGTTTCGCGCCCAGTTCGATCAGCGTGCGTGCGATCAGCACGTTGTCGTCCGGATGCAGGCGGATGGTCGGGCCGGCGGCTGGGCGCTGGTTGATTTCGATCATGGCGGATCCTCTGGCTGAGTCGGTGAGTCTCTGTGAGTCTGTTGGTCCGGGGCGGCAAGTCGATGAAGCGGGGCAGAAATCTACCACGGGCGGGCGCCGGCGCCCGTGGGGTCGTTCACGCGGGAACGATCACCGCCGGTGCGAGTCCCAGCCGCCGTGCCCGGCGTGCGAACTTCCGGTCGTCGAACGAAGCGATTGCGCTGCAGGCGCGATAGCTGGCGTGATGAAGCGCATCGGCGAATTCGAGGCCTGCATCCATGTTGGCGATGGCCTGTGCGACCGCCACCCGATCTTCTATGTCGGCGTGCGGCAACTCGAGCAGATGCCGGAAGACGGCGCGGATGTCTTCGACGGCGAGCCGATAGTAGCCACGCATCAGCCATTCCAGCTCGAGCAGGACGGTCTTGCTGACCATCAACGGCTGGCCCGACTCGATCAGGCGGCGTGCTGCCTCACGCTGGGGTTCAGCTTCGTCGTCGGTCGCGTCCTCGATGTAATAGCGCGCAAGGACGTTCGTATCGAGCCCGATCATCGTTCCAGCAATGCGGCTGGATCGAAGTCGGCCGGCACGGAAGCCTTCGCGCTCTTGACCAGGCCGAACCCGCTGCCTGCAGCGCCGGTGGGCGTGCTCTTGACCCGGATTTCCACACGGTCATCCACGCAGACGAACTCGATCCGGCTGCCCTGGCGGATCCCGAGCTGGCGCCGGATTTCCTTGGGGATCGTGACCTGCCCCTTGCTGGTGACCGATGTGGTGTCCATCGAGGACTCCCGAAGTATTACGCGGTAATACTAACTTTGACCGCCGCTTCAGGCAACACCGGAAAACGCCGTCCAGCACGGGAATCCCGCCGCGCAGCGTCCAGCCCCGGGTCAGATCAGCATGGCGGCCACCAGCATCGCCAGCAACACGCCCGAAACCTTCAATCGCAAGCCGGGCGGCAGTCCGCGCAGTGCGTAGTGCAGCGCACCCATGGTCGCCGCAGCGATCGCCGGCCAGGCCAGCCCGTAGAGCAGCACGGCCGCCACGATTGCGGACGGGTCCGCCGGGCCGGCGCCTGCTGCGTCCGCGGCCGCGCCGCCGGCGGCCTGCGCGGCGATCCAGGGCCAGGCGTTCCAGCAGAGCAGCCCGGACAGCAGGAAGCCGATCACCGCCTCGACCGCGACCGGCGGATCGAGCAGCGGTGCGCGGGCGGAGGCGGGCCGTTCGGGCTCGGCGGGCTCGGCGGGTCCGGCGGGTTCACAGGGATTGTCGCTCATCGGCATCGGCAGATTCGTGAAGGGGCGGTCATGCGCCCTCGTTCAGATGGCACGCCGACCGGCGTCCTGGCGCGATCTCGCGCAGCGCTGGCGCCTCGACCGTACAGCGCGGCATCGCATGCGGGCAGCGCGGATGGAAATGGCAGCCCGTGGGCGGGGCCAGCGGCGAGGGGATCTCGCCGCGCACCGGATGGTACTGGCGGTGGCGCAGCGCGAGCGTCGGTACCTCGGCCAGCAGCGCCTGGGTGTACGGATGGTTCGGCGCCGCGAACAGCGCGACCGCCGGGGCGGACTCGACGATGCGGCCGAGGTACATGATCAGCACCCGGTCGGCGAGATGGCGGATCACGCCGAGGTCGTGGCTGATGAAAAGATAAGTCAGTCCGAGGTCGGCGCGCAGCTGCATGAACAGGTTCAGCACCTGCGCCTGGATCGACACGTCGAGAGCCGCCACCGCCTCGTCGCAGACCAGCAGCTCGGGCTGTACCGCCAGTGCGCGGGCGATGCCGATCCGGCTGCGCTGTCCGCCGGAGAACTGGTGCGGCCAGCGCCGCTTCGCCGCCGGGTCCAGCCCGACCTGGCGCAGCAGCGCGTCGACCCGATCGTCTTTCTGTCCACGGTCGATCATCCGGTGCGCGAGCGGGGCCTCTGCGATCAGGTCGTCGACGCGCATGCGCGGATCGAGCGAGGCGAACGCATCCTGGAAGATCATCTGCACCTTCAGCTCGGTGGCGGTCTTCTCGGCGGCGGGCATCGCAGCGATCGAGCGGCCCTGCCACAGACGTTCACCACGGCCCGGTGCCAGGATGCCGGCGGCTATGCGCGCGAGCGTCGACTTGCCACAGCCGGATTCCCCAGCCAGGCCGACCACCTCGCCCCGTGCGAGCGCGAGATCGACCCGGTCGACCGCATGTACCACCTGCGCGCTCATGCCGGCGCCGAAGCGGTTGGCGATACGCGCGGCCAGGTCGAGCGGGCGCTCGAAGCGGCGCTCGATGCCGCGCAGTTCGAGCAGCGGGACGTCGTTCATTGCGTGCCCGCCGCCGGCAGCGGCATCGGGTTCCAGCAGCGTGCCGTGCGCGATCCAGCGCCTTCATCGGCGGGCGCCTCCAGCGGCGGCAGCTCCCCGCAACGCTCGATCGCCCGCGTGCAGCGCGCCCGGAACGCGCACCCCGGCGGCAAGTCGACCGGCGAGGGCGCATTGCCCGGGATCTGCGCCAGCGGCCGGCCGCGCGGGTTCATCGCCGGTACCGAATCGATCAGCCCGCGGGTGTACGGATGGCGCGGCGCATCGAGCACCGCATCGACCGGGCCAGCTTCGACGATGCGTCCGGCATACATCACGCAGACCCGGTCGGCGAAGCCGGCCACCACCGACAGGTCATGGGTGATCCAGACCAGCGCGGTGCCCGATTCGCGTACCAGCGCCTGCATCTCGTGCAGGATCTGTCCCTGGATGGTCACGTCGAGCGCGGTGGTCGGCTCGTCGGCGATGATCAGGTCGGGTCGGTTGA
>CAMDXD010000059.1 GCA_945877995.1 Bordetella parapertussis | reverse complement strand
CAACCCACCGGGTTGATGCGCTGGATCACGACGACCAACCACAAGGACATCGGCACGATGTACCTGTGGTTCAGCTTCACGATGTTCCTGGTCGGCGGTATCCTTGCCCTGCTGCTGCGCTCGGAGTTGTTCCAGCCCGGCCTGCAACTGGTCGAGCCCGAGGTGTTCAACCAGCTCACCACGATGCACGGCGTGATCATGGTGTTCGGCGCGATCATGCCGGCATTCGTCGGCTTCGCGAACTGGATGATCCCGCTGCAGATCGGCGCGGCCGACATGGCGTTCGCGCGGATGAATAACTGGAGCTTCTGGCTGCTGCCCCCCGCGGCGCTGTTGCTCGTGCTTTCCTTCTTCGTCCCGGGCGGTGCCGCCGCCGGTGGCTGGACGCTGTACCCGCCGCTGTCGGTGCAGATGGGCCCGGGCATGGATCTCGCGATCTTCGCGCTGCACATCCTCGGCGCCTCGTCGATCATGGGCTCGATCAACATCGTGACCACGATCCTGAACATGCGCGCGCCCGGCATGACGCTGATGAAGATGCCGCTGTTCTGCTGGACCTGGCTGATCACCGCCTACCTGCTGATCGCGGTGATGCCGGTGCTCGCTGGCGCGATCACGATGCTCCTGACCGACCGCCATTTCGACACCCACTTCTTCAACGCGGCCGGCGGTGGCGATCCGGTGCTGTTCCAGCACGTGTTCTGGTTCTTCGGGCATCCCGAGGTCTACATCATGATCCTGCCGGCGTTCGGCATCGTCTCCGAGATCATCCCGGCCTTCGCCCGCAAGCCGCTGTTCGGCTACACCTCGATGGTGTACGCCACCTCGTCGATCGCGATCCTCTCGTTCATCGTCTGGGCACACCACATGTTCACGGTCGGCATGCCGGCGACCGCCCAGCTGTTCTTCATGTACGCGACGATGCTGATCGCGGTGCCGACCGGCGTGAAGGTGTTCAACTGGGTGGCGACGATGTGGAAGGGCTCGATGACCTTCGAGACCCCGATGCTGTTCGCCTGCGGCTTCATCTTCGTGTTCACGATGGGTGGCTTCACCGGGCTGATCCTCGCGATCACCCCGATCGACATCCAACTGCACGACACCTACTTCGTGGTGGCGCATTTCCACTACGTGCTGGTGGCGGGCTCGCTGTTCGCGCTGTTCGCCGGGGTGTACTACTGGTTGCCCAAGTGGACCGGGCACATGTACAACGAGACGCTGGGCAAGACGCACTTCTGGCTTTCGGTGATCTTCTTCAACGTCACCTTCTTCGTGCAGCACTTCCTCGGCCTCGCCGGCATGCCGCGCCGCGTGCCTGACTACGCGCTCCAGTTCGCCGATTTCAACATGATCTCGTCGATCGGTGCGTTCGGCTTCGGCTTCACCCAACTGCTGTTCCTCTACATCGTGGTGTCTTGCATCCGTGGCGGCGAAAAGGCGGGAGACAAGCCGTGGGAAGGTGCGCAGGGCCTCGAGTGGACCGTGCCGTCGCCGGCGCCGTACCACACCTTCGAGGTCCCGCCGGTCGTCCGCTGAACGGCGCGCCGATACCGACACCATGACCAGCCTCGACATCGATAACCTCCCGGCCGCCGAGCGCCAGCGCATCCAGCGCCGTAACGCGGTTCGTACCGCGCTCATGCTGGCGGTGGTCGCGGTCCTGGTGTTCGGCGGGTACGTCTACCAGGTCGCGAGGATGGCTGGCTGATGGACACGCGCGGGGACGTGCCAGCGGCGGCGCAGGCGGGCGGTGAAGCGGGCGCAACCGGTACCATCGCCTCCGATAACCGCGTCACGCTGCGCAAGCTGCTGGTGGTCACGGGGCTGATGTTCGGGTTCGGCTTCGCGCTGGTGCCGTTCTATGAAAAGCTGTGCGATGTCACCGGCATCAACCGGATCGTCAAGCGCGACGACCACAAGCCGGCGAACACCCAGGTCGATACCAGCCGCAGCATCACTGTCGAGTTCGACGCCAACCTGCGCAGCAACCTGCCCTGGACTTTCAAGCCGCTCGAGACCAGCGTGCGGGTGCATCCCGGCGAGATCGCGACCGTGGTGTACGAGGTTTCGAACGTCGCCGGCCGTGCAGTCACCGGGCAGGCGATCCCCAGCTACGGACCGATGCTGGCCTCGCAGTTCTTCCGCAAGATCGAATGCTTCTGCTTCGAGAAGCAGGAACTTGCCGCTGGCGAGACACGCCAGATGCCGATCGCCTTCGTGGTCGACCCATCGCTGCCGTCCGATGTGAATACAATCACTCTTTCGTTCACCTTCTTCGAGGTCGCAGGTCGTGCGCAGGCGGACATCCCGCTGGCGACGGCCTCAGCCCCGGCGGGGGTGGCTGCACCGCAATCGAAGATCCAGTAGAGACCACCAGGGTCCAACGGAGTTGCCCATGAGCCAGTCGGCCATCGCGAACACCAGCGCTGCACCCCATTACTTTGTGCCGCAGCCCTCGACCTGGCCGATCTTCGGGTCGTTCGCACTGTTGTTCATGGCGCTTGGCACGACGCTCTGGATGAACGACGTCGGCTGGGGCAAGTTCGTGCTGATCGGCGGCCTTTGCATCCTGTTCTACATGCTGTTTGGCTGGTTCGGCACGGTCATCGGCGAGAGCGAGGGCGGGTTGTACAACAAGCGCGTCGATACGTCCTTCCGGTGGGCGATGAGCTGGTTCATCTTCTCCGAAGTGATGTTTTTCGCCGCCTTCTTTGGCGTGCTTTTCTACATGCGTGTGCTTTCGGTGCCGGATCTTGGCAGCCTCGACAACCGCCTGCTCTGGCCGGAGTTCACGTCATCCTGGCCAGTCGCTGGTCCGGGCATCCGTGAATCGTTCCAGACGATCCCGGCCTTCGGCCTGCCGGCGATCAACACGATGCTGCTGCTGACCTCCGGCATCACGATCACGCTGGCCCACTGGGCGCTGCTCGCCAACAACCGGCCGGCGCTGGTGCGCTGGATGGTCGCCACGATCGCCCTGGGCACGGTGTTCCTGTTCGTGCAGGGCTTCGAGTACGTGCACGCCTGGCGTGACCTGAACCTGCAGCTCGACATGGGCGCCTACGGCGCGACCTTCTTCATGCTGACCGGGTTCCACGGCTTCCATGTGACGATCGGCACCATCATGCTGATCGTGATCACGTTCCGCTGCGCAAAGGGCCATTTCACGCCCGAGAACCACTTCGGCTTCGAGGGCGTCGCCTGGTACTGGCACTTCGTCGACGTCGTCTGGTTACTGCTGTTCGTCGTCGTCTACGCGCTGTAACGCAGGCAGTCGAGCAGGACGCCGGCCGGCCCGGCGCCTGCGGCTCCCAAGGCTGCGAATGCGGCCTTCCGGACAAGGGGCGGATGCGGGCGTCTGCCCAGACGCGTGCCGTGTGCCGCCCGCTCCCTGATGCATCCGGGCACCGGCGGGCCGCAACAGGTACCTCGCAGGCGAAAATCGCTACAGGGCAGAGCCGCGAAGCGTGATCAGTCCGCTGAAATGCGCGAGCATCAGCAACAGGAACAGCACCACCGACAGGCCCACGCGCAGCGTGAGCGCGCGGACCGTGCGGCGTGAGTTTCCTCTGTCATTGAACAGGTAGAACAGCGCCGACCCCAGGCTGGCCAGGATCAGCACCAGAAATCCGACAATCAGGATCTTCATGGCAACTTCCAGTAATGGACCAGGCAGTCTAGCCGATGCAGCCTCGCCGTCCCGGCCGGCCGCGGCTGTCCCCGGCCGTCCGGTCGCCGGTGCACGGCGCTTCCGCCCGGAGTGGGTCCCGACGCTTGTACTGGTGGCTGTGCTCGCGCTGACGCTGTCCGCCGGCCGCTGGCAGCTCGACCGCGCGACCTACAAGGTCGCGTTGCAGCAGCGCATCGAGGCGGCAGCCGAAGCCTCGCCGGTGCCAGTGCAGTCCGTGCCGGCCGGCGATCCGGCCTCGTTCGCGTGGCATCCGGTCGAGGCCACCGGTCGCTTCGACGCCGCCCGGGTGGTGTTCCTCGACAACCGTCTGCGCGAGGGTGTCCCCGGCTACGAAGTGCTGACGCCGTTGCGGCTGTCCGGCAGCGACCGTGTGCTGCTGGTCAACCGCGGATGGATCGCGGCGCCGCGCCAGCGCGAGCGCCTGCCCGCGGTCGAGACGCCGGCGGGTGAGGTGCGGGTACAGGGCCTGGCCTTCGTGCCGGGAGAACGGTTCATGGAATTGCGGGCCGGCACCGACGACGCACTTCGCTGGCAGAACTGGACGATCGAACGAGCCAGGGAACGCTGGACGCTCGATCTGCTGCCCGTGGCCCTGCTGCAGACCGTGGCACTCGAGGGCAGCGGGGTCGGCACTGGCACATCCGACACGCTCGCGCGCAACTGGCCGCGGCCGGATGCCGGCATCGACAAGCACCGCGGCTATGCCCTGCAATGGTTCAGCTTCGCCACCATCGGCGTGATCGTCTGGCTGGTGCTCAGCTTGCGCCGCACCGGTGGATCGATCCACCGCACGGAGTCGACATGAAGCTGCCGCCCGGGTTGCGCCGCAAGCTGCCGCTGATCATGCTGGTGCTGGTCTGCGCCACGCCAGCGTTCGGACCCTACCTGCTGTGGTTCTTCTGGAAGCCGGGCGAGTACAGCAACTACGGCGAGCTGGTGCAGTCGGTGGTGCTGCCCGATGTGGCGCTCGAGCCGCTGGTCCCGGTCATGCCGCCGGTGCCGCAGGAGGCACCGACCCTGCGTGGCAAGTGGTTCCTGGTGATGGCCGATGGTGCTGAATGCGATGCGCGCTGCGAGCACAAGATCTGGCAGTTGCGCCAGTTGCGCACGATGCAGGGCAAGGAAATGGAACGGGTCGAGCGTGTCTGGCTGCTGGACGATCGCAGCGATCCGGCAGCCCGGCTGCATGAGCCTTATGCTGGGACCTGGGTCGTGCGCCGCCCGCCGCAGGCGTTGCTCGATGCACTGCCGGTGCAATCGGGCAGCACGCTGCGCGACCACCTGTGGCTGGTCGATCCGCTCGGTAACCTGATGATGCGCTATCCGCCAGACGCCGACGCCACGCGCATCCGCAAGGACATGACACGGCTGCTCAAGTACTCGAGGATCGGATGATGTACAGGAAGCTCCTGCTGCTCGCACCGTTGCTCACGATCATCGTCGTGGTCGTTGGTGCCTATACCCGGCTGACCGATTCCGGCCTCGGTTGTCCCGACTGGCCGGGCTGCTATGGCCAATTGACGGCACCCGATACCGCTGCCGAGATCGCCCGCGCCAGCGAACGTTTCCCCGGCGCCGAGATCGATCCGTTCAAGGGCTGGGTCGAGATGATCCACCGCTATCTGGCGATGTCGCTCGGCCTGCTGATCCTCGGTATCGCCGTTATCGCCTGGCGCAACCGGCTGCGCCAGGCCGCGTCCGTGGTGCGCCTGCCGGGCAGCGACGCCCACTGGCTGGGCACCGGCCTGCTGCTCCTGCTGCTGGTGCAGGCGATGCTCGGCAAGTTCACCGTCACGCTGCTGCTCAAGCCCGGCGTCGTCACGCTGCACCTGCTCGGCGGCATGTTGATCCTGTCGGTGCTGTTCCGGATGGCGATCGGCGAGTTCGTGGACCGCGGCCGGGTCGCGGTCGAGCGCGCCGCGCGACTGGCCCCATGGGCGGCCGCGGGCATCGCGCTGCTGATCGGGCAGATCATCCTCGGCGGTTGGGTCAGCACGAACTACGCGGCGCTGACCTGCCTCGACTTCCCGACCTGCCACGGCACGTTCCTGCCGCCGATGGACTTCCAGCACGGCTTCCATGTCCTGCGCGAACTGGGCGAGGCACCCGACGGATCACCGCTGTCGCACGAGTCGCTGAACGCGATCCAGTGGGTGCATCGGGTCGGCGCGCTGGTGATCACGGCCTACCTCGGCACGCTTGGCCTGGTCGCGTTGCGCATCCCCGGCGTGTCCGTGGCTGCCACCGCGATGCTGCTGCTGCTCGTGGCACAGGTGACGATCGGAATCCTGAACGTGGTGTGGCTGCTGCCGCTCTGGCTCGCTACCCTGCACAACTTCGGCGCAGCCCTGCTGCTTTGTTCCGTCGTGATGCTAAAATTCATGGTGACGCGCGCGGCAGGCGTTCGTGTGCGCACCGGTCAGCCCACGAATGAGGCCAAGAAAGGCCCCACCCAGATCGTGCACGCCTGACCTGAACACACACCCAAGCCCGGGCCATCGCCGCGCCGGCCAACCGCCTGGTGCGGCTTAAGCAGACGAGACCCGATCGATGTCCCAGACACTCGCCCTGAACGGTGGCACCCTGCGCCAGTTCTATGAACTGACCAAGCCGCGCGTGGTGTCGCTGATCGTGTTCACGGCGGTGATCGGCATGTTCCTGGCGACGGCACCCGGCACGCTGCCACCGCTGTCGCCCGTGGTGTTCGCGACCATCGGCATCGCACTGGTGGCGGGCGCCGCGGCTGCGGTGAACTGCCTGATCGAGCAGAAGATCGACGCAGTGATGGCACGTACCCGCGGCCGGCCGCTGCCCAGCGGCAACGTCAATTCGCTGCAGACGCTGGTGTTCGCCGGCGTGGTCGGCGGCGTCGGCCTGCTCGTGCTGCACAACCTGGTGAACACGCTGACCATGTGGCTCACCCTCGCCACCTTCGTCGGCTACGCGATCATCTACACCGTCGTGCTCAAGCCGTTGACGCCGCAGAACATCGTGATCGGCGGGGCTTCCGGCGCGATGCCGCCGGTGCTGGGTTGGGCCGCGATCACCGGCGAGGTATCGCCGGCCGCGCTGGTGCTGTTCCTGATCATCTTCGCCTGGACGCCACCGCACTTCTGGGCGCTCGCGCTCTATCGCAAGCACGAGTATGCGAAGGCAGGCATCCCGATGCTGCCGGTCACCCATGGCGACCGCTTCACCCAACTGTCGGTGCTGCTCTACACGGTCATCCTGTTCGCCTGCTCGCTGCTGCCCTTCGCCATCCGCATGAGCGGCTGGCTGTACATGGTATCGGCGGTTGT
Source organism: Bordetella parapertussis (assembly GCA_945877995.1). Classification (GTDB taxonomy): domain Bacteria; phylum Pseudomonadota; class Gammaproteobacteria; order Burkholderiales; family CAIKXV01; genus CAIKXV01. The sequence continues at coordinate 6,822 of CAMDXD010000059.1, read as the reverse complement.
CCTGAGCGGCGTGTTCCTCTGGTATGCATGGCGGCTGTACACGAACTACAGCGACTGGCTCGCGCGGCGCACCTTCCGCTACTCGATCCTCTACCTGACGCTGATCTTCGCGGCACTGCTGCTCGACCATTACGCGCCCTGGAACTACTAGAACACCGAGGCGCTGGTATCCCTGCCGCGACGCGGGCAACGAGGAGGAAACGCGCAATGACTCGAAACAAGGGCAAGCCCGGGCGTACGGCCGAGCCGGTGTCGGCGCTGATGCTGACCCTGGCGTCCTACATCGCGGCCACGCCGCGCCGCACGCTGCCCGCCGAAGTCAACGAACGCGCGAAGCTGCACCTGCTCGACACGATCGCCGCGATGGTCTCCGGTGCACCGCTGCTGCCGGGCCAGCGCGCGATCGAGTACGTGACGGCGATGGGCGGCACGCCCGAGGCCACGATCCTCACCACCGGCACGCGTACCAGCGCGGTCAATGCCGCGCTGGCCAACGGCATGCTCGCGCATTCCGACGAGACCGACGATGCGTACTACCTCGCGCTGGTGCACCCCGGCTGCAGCATCGTGCCGGCGGCACTGGCGATGGCCGAGCGGCAGAAGGCGAGCGGCCGTGACCTGCTGCGCGCGATCGTGCTCGGCTACGACGTGTGCGCGCGCACTTCCATGGCCCTGGGCATCGAGCACTTTCGCAGTGCCGGCCACTCCACCCACAGCTTCGGCGGCACCTTCGGCTCGGCGGCCGCGGCCGGTGCGCTGGCGCGCATCGACGTGCGCCAGGCGCGCTACCTGCTGTCCTATGCGGCGCAGCAGGCGAGCGGCCTGTCCTGCTGGGCACGCGACGTCGAGCACGTCGAGAAGGCGTTCGACTTCGGCGGCATGCCGGCACGCAACGGCGTGACCGCAGCGACGATGGTGGCCGCCGGCTTCACCGGCGTCGAGGACGTGTTCAGCGGCGACCGCGGCTTCCTGCATGCGTTCGAGCCGTTCATCCGGCCGCAGGAGTTCGTGAAGGGCCTGGGCACGCGCTACGACATCATGCAGACCGCGATCAAGCGCTGGCCGGTCGGCTATCCGATCCAGGCGCCGCTCGATGCCCTGTCGACCCTGATCGACCGGCATGCGATCCGGGCCGGCGAAGTCGAGAAGGTGCACATCACCGTCGACGAGCAGGGCGCGCGTACGGTCAGCGGCCGCAAGATGTCGAACATCAACCTGCAGCACCTGGTCGCGATCATGCTGCTCGACGGCGACATCAGCTTCGAGGCTTCGCACGACCCGGCGCGCTCGCGCGACCGCGACGTGCTGGCGCTCAAGGAGAAGGTGCAGCTGGTCGGCAGCGCCGCACTTTCGAAGACGAAGACCACGCAGGCGATCGTCGAGGTCACGCTGGCGCGGCCCGGCGGACCCCAGGGCAGGGCGCGCAGCACGGTCGTGCGCCACCACACCCGCGCGGTGCTGGGCAGCGCGACCCGGCCGATGGTCCGTGCCGACCTCGAGCGCAAGTGCGGCCCGCTGCTCCAGCCCGCGCTCGGCAAACGCCGCGCGGCAGCGCTGGTGGATGCGATCTGGACGATCGATCGCCTGCCCGACGTGCGCGCGCTGCGCCGGCTGCTCAGTCGGCCTTGATGCCGGCCTTGCGCACGACCTGGGCGATGCGTTGTGTCTCGCTGCGGATGATGGCGGCGAACTGCTGGGGTGTGTTGCCGACCGGCTCTGCCCCTTCGCTGGCCAGCGCAGGCTTCAGTTCCGGGCTGTGCACCGCACGCACCGCCTCGGCATTGAGGCGGGCAATCACCGGGCCAGGCGTGCCTGCCGGTGCCAGGAAGCCGATCCACTGGACATGTTCATAGCCGGCGATGCCCGCCTCTGCGATGGTCGGTACATCGGGCAGTGCGAAGCTGCGCCGGGTGGTGGTGACGCCCAGCGGGCGCAGCCGGCTGGCGCGCACCTGCGCCAGCACCGACGGCAGGGTGGCGAACGACACCTGTGCTTCGCCGGCCAGCAGTGCATTGACCGACGGCCCGCCACCCTTGTAGGGCACGTGAAGCAGGTCAATGCCGGTCAGGTTCTTGAACAGTTCGGCCGACAGGTGCGTGCCAGTGCCGCTGCCGGCAGAACTGTAGGCGACCTGTCCCGGGCGGGACTTCGCCTGGGCGACCAGGTCCTGCACGCTCTTCGCGGGAAAGCCGATGTTCGCCACCAGCACGTTCGGGAAGGCAGAGAGCTGGGTGATCGGCGCGAGGTCGCGCTGCGGATCGAACGACAGCTTCGCATGCATGCTCGGGTTGATCGTGATCGACGAGGACACCACCAGCGTGGTGTAGCCGTCCGGGCTGGCGCGCACCGCGAGTTCCGTGCCGACCAGGCTGCCAGCCCCGGGCCGATTGTCGATCAGCACCGCATGCCCGAGCGCCTCGCCGAGGCGGGCCGCGAGCAGGCGCGCCATCGCATCGGTGGAGCCGCCGGGTGACTGTGGCACGATGATGCGTACCGCCTTCTGTGGCCAGGCCTGAGCGTGGGCCAGGCAGGGCAGCAGCGTCAGCGCAGCGGCGATCGCCGCGGGCAGCGGGGTGACCGCGGGGCGTGCCGGGCCTGCGCGCCGTATGGACCCCGCAGGGCGTGCGGTGCGCACGGGTGGCGCGCACGCCGACCGATCGTGTGCCATTGTCTTCTCCTCGCTTCGCACTTCTGTTTTCAATAGGATAGTCCCATGCGCTTTTTCAATCCACCGACCGAACTGGTCGCGGAAGTGTTCGCGACCATCCCCGCCCACCTCGGCAAGTCTGGCCGGCCGTCGACCTGGATCGAATCCAACCATCCAGGGTCGAAGCTCGGCTGCTTCCTGGAGGGGCCGGCGTTCGACCGCGCGGGCAACCTGTACGTGGTCGACATCCCGTTCGGCCGCATCTTCCGGATCGCGCCCGATGCGCAGGTGAGCGTGGCGGCGGAATACGACGGCTGGCCGAACGGGCTGGCGGTGCACAAGGATGGCCGCCTGTTCATCACCGACTACCGGCTCGGCGTGATGACCTGCGACCCTGCGACCGGCAAGGTCGAGCCGTGGATCACCCATGCGCGCTCCGAGGGCTTCAAGGGCGTGAACGACCTCGTCTTCGCCAGCAACGGCGACCTCTACTTCACCGACCAGGGGCAGACCGGCGTGCACGACCAGACCGGCCGCGTCTGGCGTGCCACGCCCGACCGCAAGCTCGAGTGCCTGATCGACAACGGCCCCAGCCCGAACGGGATCGCACTGTCGCCCGACGAGTCGGCGGTATACGTCGCGATGACGCGCACCAACTGCATGTGGCACCTGCCGCTGCGCGACGGCGTGCCCAGCAAGTGCGGCGTGTTCGGCTACCTGCCCGGCATGCACGGCCCGGACGGACTGGCCGTCGATGCCAAGGGCAACCTCGCCGTCGGTCATGCGCGCGTGGGCATCGTCTGGCTGATGAGCCCGGCCGGCGAGTTCCTCTACGGCATCCGCGCACCCGATGGCGGCGGACGCCTGACCAACATGGCCTATGGCGGCCCTGAAGGCCGGCACCTGTACATCACTGATTCCTATCGCGGCACCATCCTGCGCTGCGAACTGCCGGTGCCCGGGCTGAAACTGTATTCCCATCAGTGAGATCGCATCGTGACCCGCCAGGCGGGCAGACAGATGCGCAACAACCCGAGGACAACATGATCGAATCGCCGAACCGCGCGCCTGCCGCGCCCGCCGCTGCTGCAATGGCTGCCGCGGCCTTTGCAGCGGTGTTCCTGTCGACGCTCGCGGCGGCGCAGGCGCCGGCATGGCCGACGAAGCCGGTGCGCATCATCGTGCCGACTTCGCCCGGCGGTGGCACCGACATCGTCACGCGCGTGCTGGCCGCGCGGCTGACCGAGGTGTTCGGCCAGTCGGTCGTGGTGGAGAACCGCCCCGGTGCCGGCCAGATCCTGGGCACCGAGTTCGTCGCGCGCGCGGCGCCGGATGGATACACGCAGCTGATGGCCGCCAGCGCGATCGTGTTGAACCAGGTGCTAGCGAAGAAGCCGCCGTACGACACGCTGCGCGACTTTGCGCCGGTGACGGTCGCCGCGACGCTTCCCAATGTGCTGACCGTGCATCCGAGCCTGCCGGTGACGTCGCTGAAGCAGCTGATCGCGCTCGCAAAGGCAAAGCCGGGAATGCTGAACTACAGCTCGGCCGGCGCCGGCACCTCGCCGCACATGTCGATGGAACTGCTGCGCTCGATGGCGGGCATCGACATCGCGCACATCGCGTACAAGGGCACCGGGCCGGCGACCGCAGACCTGCTTGCAGGCCATGTCCAGCTGTCGATGCCCAACACGCTGACTGCGGCGCCGCACCTGCGTTCCGGACGCCTGCGTGCGCTCGGGGTGACCAGCCTCAAGCGTGCGGCCGGGTTGCCGGAGGCACCGGCCATCGCCGAGGCAGGCCTGCCCGGCTTCGAGGCGATCCAGTGGTACGGGCTGTTCGCGCCAGCTGGAACGCCGCGTGATGCGGTGAACCGGATGCAATCCGAGACCGCGAAGGCGCTGCAGGCGCCCGACGTCGCCAGGCGGCTGGCCGCCGATGGCGCAGAGGCCGGCGGCATGAGCCCAGAGGCGTTCGCCGCCTACGTGAAGTCGGAGATCGAGAAGTGGAGCCGGGTCGTGCGCGACGCGAAGCTGGCGCTGGACTGAATCCAATGCAACTGAACTGAACTGAACGGGACGAGGACGCACCGATGACTATATTTTCGATGGCTGCCCGGCGGGCTGCGGCTGGTACGCCTGTATTGCTTGCGCTCGCTCTGTGTGCACCTTCGGCCGCGCTGGCGCAGCCCGCGCCAGCCTGGCCGGCCAAGCCGATCCGCATCATCGTGCCGACCTCGCCGGGTGGCGGCACCGACATCGTGACCCGGGTACTGGCCACCCGCTTGGGCGAGGCGCTGGGCCAGTCCGTGGTGGTCGAGAACCGTCCGGGCGCCGGGCAGATCCTGGGCACCGAGTTCGTCGCCCGGGCGCCGGCCGATGGCTATACCCAGCTGATGGCGGCCAGCGCGATCGTGCTCAACCAGGTGCTGGCGAAGCAGCCACCCTACGACATCCTGCGCGACTTCGTGCCGGTCACGCTGGCTGCATCGTTGCCGCATGTGCTGACCGTGCATCCGAGCCTGCCGGTGAAATCCGTGAAGGAACTGATCGCGCTGGCGAAGGCGCGGCCCGGTGCGCTCAACTACAGCTCTGCCGGCGCAGGTACTTCGCTGCACATGGCGATGGAGCTGTTCCTCTCGATGGCAGGGTTGAACGTCGTTCACATCCCGTACAAGGGTGCTGGCCCGGCCACGGCGGACCTGCTCGCCGGCCATGTGCAGCTCGCCACGCCGAACACGCTGACCGTCGCGCCATACCTGCGCTCGGGCCGGCTTCGCGCCATCGGCGTCACTGGCGCGAAGCGCGCGGCGGCGATGCCGGATGTGCCGACCATCGCCGAGGGTGGCGTGCCTGGCTACGAGGCGATCTTCTGGTACGCGCTGTTCGCGCCCGCGGGCACGCCGCGCGAGGCCGTGGGCCGAATGCACGCAGAAGTGGCGAAGGCGCTGCTGCTGCCCGATGTCGGCCAGCGCCTTGCAGCCGATGGCGCCGAGCCGGGCGGGATGCCGCCAGAGGCGTTCTCCGCGTTCATCAAGGCCGAACTCGAGAAGTGGGGCCGGGTCGTGCGCACCGCGAAGATCACGCTTAACTGAGCCACGCTGAACCGAAGGACCACCATGCGCAACATCGACACCCACGCCCACTTCTTCCCGGAACGCTTCATCGAACTGGTCGCGCAGCATGGCGGCCGCTGCGGCACCACGGTGACCAGCGATGCATCCGGCGCGCGCTTCATCCAGGTGGGCCTGAGCCTGCGCACCGGCCCGATCACCTCGGGGTTCATCGACCTGGGCGAACGCCTGGCCTACATGGACAGCATGGGCATCGACATGCATGCGCTGTCGATGACCCAGCCGATGGTCTACTGGGCTGACGACGAGCTTGGCATGCAGCTGTCGGTGGCGGTGAACGACGCGATCAGCGCCGCGCACGTGGCGCATCCCGACCGTTTCATCGGCTTCGCCCACCTGCCATTCCAGAACCCCAGCCTGGCACTGGAAGAACTCGAGCGCGCCGCGAAGCTGCCCGGCATCCGCGGCATCTACATGGCGACCGCCGTGCGCGACCGCGAACTGTCCGACCGCAGCTTCTTCCCGATCTACGAGCGCATGGCCGACCTCGGCCTGCCGCTGTTCCTGCACCCGATGATGGTCAACAACGAGCGGCTCAAGCAGTGGTACCTGATCAACACGCTCGGCAATCCGTTCGAGGTGGCGATCGCCGCCTCGCACCTGATCTTCGGCGGCGTGCTCGACGCATTCCCGAAGCTCGAGGTGTCGCTGCCCCATGCCGGTGGCGCGCTGCCGATCCTGCGCGGGCGGCTCGACCAGGGCTTCAAGGTGCGTGCCGAGTGCAAGCACCTGCCGCGCGCACCGAGCGAATACCTGAAACGCTTCACCTACGACACGATCAGCTACTGCCCCGAGGTGATGGACTACCTGGTGAAGCTGGTCGGCGTCGAGCGCATCCTGATGGGCAGCGACTACTGCTTCGATATCGCACACAACGACCCGGTGGGCGTGGTGCACGAGATCAGCGTACTCGATGATGCCGGCAGGCAGGCCGTGCTCTGGGGCAACGCGGCGCGCTTGTTGCGGCTCTGAGGCGGCCGCCGGCCGACACGTGTTGCCGGTGGCGCGCTACGCGTGCCGTTCCCCGGGCCGCGGTGGGCTG
>CAMDXD010000058.1 GCA_945877995.1 Bordetella parapertussis | reverse complement strand
GTCGCGGCCCGGGTGATCGGGCAGAAGTTCACCGAGCGCTGGGGCCCGCAGGTGCTGGTCGAGAACCGCACCGGGGCCGGCGGCACGATCGGTACTGCACAGGCTGCGGCAGCGCGTCCCGATGGCTACACGCTGCTGATGGGCTCCTCCACGGAACTGGCGCTCAACCCGAACCTTTACTCGAAGTTGTCCTACGACACGCTGCGCGACTTTGCGCCGATCGCACTGCTCGGGTACGCGCCGCTGCTGGTGGTCGTTCATCCGGCGCTGCCGGTGAAGTCGCTGAAGGACCTGCAGGCGCTTGGCCGGGCGCGGCCAGGCGAGCTGAATTTCGCGTCCACCGGGAACGGATCGACGTTGCATGTCGGTGCAGAGATGTTCATGGCGGCGGCCGGCATCGCGATGACCCACGTGCCGCAGAGCACGAACGCGCAGTTGAGCGTGATGAACGGACAGGCACAGGTGATGTTCTCCTCGATGCCGGGGGCGATCGGCTTCGTGCGCTCGGGCAAGCTGCGCGGGCTCGCGGTAACCGGCGCGCGCCGCTTCCCGACCGCCCCCGACCTGCCGACCGCGATCGAGTCCGGGTTCCCGTCGGTGGAGGTGGTGATCTGGGTCGCAGCGATGGCACCGGCAGGCACGCCCACCGAGATCGTCGACACGCTGGGTGAGGCGGTCCTGGCCGCACTGAAGCTGCCCGACGTGAAGAAGAGTTTCGATGCGGTCGGCCTGGAGCTGACGCCGGCCGACGGGCAGCACCTGTCCGGCTATCTGAAGAGCGAACTCGCCAAGTTCGGCAAGGTGGTCAAGGCGGCCGGCATCCGCCTCGACTAGCGCTGGCTGCCGGCGCGCCCGGCTTCGCAGGTTTTGTCCGTCGCAACCCCGTTTCCGGTCCGGCTGCGTTACATACCGGACCATGGAAACCCCACGACGACTCCACTCCCCTGCCCGGCGCCCGTTGCGCCGGTTCATCGTACTGCTGGCATGGCAGGCGCTCGCGTTGCTGCCAGGCGCCAGCCTGGTCGCGCGGGCACAGGCGCCGGCCGCGGCTGAAGCGGCCGCGCGCACGTTGCCTGCAATGCCCGGCACTGGCGCGGGTTCGACCGTGCCTGCCATCCACCTGCCGCAGCCGCTGCCGCCGGCACGGCCGCGCATGGTCGTCGCCGAAGCGCGGCTGCCGATCCAGGTCGTGCGCGTACGCGTCGACGCCGAGATCGTCGGCAGGGTAGCGCGCACCCGTATCGAGATGGAGTTCCGGAACCCGAACGACCGGGTGCTTGAAGGCGAGCTGCAGTTCCCGCTGCGCCCCGGGCAGTCGGTGACCGGCTTCGCGCTCGACATCGATGGCGAACTGCGCCCGGCGGTCCCGGTAGAGAAGGCGCGTGGCCGGCAGGTGTTCGAGGACGTGATACGAACCCGGGTCGACCCCGCCCTGCTGCAGGTGACCGAAGGCAACAACTATCGGCTGCGCGTCTATCCGCTGCCGGCCAACGGTACGCGTCGGGTCGTGCTCGACATCGGCGAGACGCTCGCTCGCACCGGCGAAAGCGGGCAGCAGCGGCTCGACTACCAGTTGCCGTTGCAGTTCGGGCAGTCCATCGGCCGCCTCGATGTCGACCTGCGCTTGCCGGGTACCGATGCGCGCGCGATCTCCGCGAGCCTCGGTGTCGAGCGTCTGCACGCCTCGCCTGGCGTGGACGGCGCCGCCCGGTTGCAGCTGGAACGCAGCGGCGCCGTCGATCCACAGCTGCGGGTTCTGCTGCCAAGCCAGGGCAATCGTACGCAGGTGTCTACCGGTACCTTCGGTGGCGATACCTACCTGTATGCCGAGGTGCCGCTGGCGGCGGCGAGCCGTCCCCGCCCTGCCCCGGGCGAGGTCGCGATCCTCTGGGATGCCTCGGGCTCCGGCGCCGGCCGTGACCACGGCCGCGAACTGGCGGTGCTGGACGGATACTTCCGTTCGCTTGGCCGGGTGGTGGTGCACCTCGTCCAGGTGCGCGATGTCGCCCTGCCTCCCGAGCGTTTCGAGGTCTCGGGCGGGGACTGGCGCGCGCTGCGCGCAGTGCTGGAGAAGGTCGCCTACGATGGCGCGACCAACCTTGGCGCGATCGTCGTCCCGGCGCAGGCGCAGCTTGCCCTGCTCTTCTCCGATGGCCTCGACAACTACGGCCCGGATCCGATGCCTGCTGCGCGGGTGCCGATGTATGCGCTGCTGGCCGCGACCGCTGCCGATACGGTCGCCCTGCGGCATGCAGCGGAAGGCTCGGGTGCAGCGCTGATCGACCTGCAACGATCCTCGGCGGTGGACGCGGTGCGCGAGTTGCGCACCCAGCGCACCCGGGTGATCGTCGCCCGTGCCGACGGTGCGACCGACCTGGTCCAGGCCAGCGTGTATCCGGAGGATGGTCGCATTGCTTTCGCCGGCCGCCTGCGCTCGCCTTCGGCAATGGTCGAGCTCGACATCATCGCGCCCGATGGCAGCCGCTCGACCCGCCGCATCGCAGTGGCCTCCGGAACCGGAACAGCCGTGGCGGGCGCGACGCCCGACAGCCTCGCCGCCCGGCGCTGGGCAGCACTGCGACTGGCAGCGCTGCAGGCCGACACCGAACGCAACCGCGGCGAGATCCGCCGCCTGGGCATGCGCTTCTCGATGCCCACGCCCGAGACCTCGCTGATCGTGCTCGACGCGGTCGCGGACTATGCACGCCACGGCATCGAGCCGCCGCCCTCGCTGCGTGCCGCTTACGAGCGGCTGGTGTCCCGGCAGCGCGATGCCGACCAGTTGGCACGCAGCCGTCAGCTCGACCGGATCGCGGCACACTTTGCGGAGAAGCAGACGTGGTGGGAGAAGGTGTATCCCAAGGACGAGCCGCCGAAGCCAGTCGCCAAGGCTGCAGTGGCCCCGGCCGGTGCCGCGGTCGGTTCTGCAGCGGAGTCGGCCACCGGCAGTCCGCGGCCGCTCGCGCGCGTCGCGCCCGCACCGCCGCCTTCGGCCGCGCGAGCACCTGCCGCACCCGCACCGGTGGCGGCGGGCAGTGCCGACCGGGCCGCAGGCAATGCCGCGGTTGCCCCGCAGGCCTCGATCCAGCTGGCCCGCTGGGTGCCCGATGCGCCGTATGCGAAGCGCCTGCGTGCCGCCGCCGACGAGGCGCTGTATGCGGTCTACCTCGACGAACGTCCTTCTTACCTGGCGAGCACGGCATTCTTCCTCGACGTGGCCGACCTGCTGTTCGAGCGCGGCCAGCCGGCGCTCGCGAACCGGGTGCTGTCGAACCTCGCGGAGATGAACCTCGAGAACCGCCATATCCTGCGCATCCTCGGCTACCGCCTGCTGCAGGCGAAGCAGGTCGCCCTGGCGCTGCCGGTGCTGAGGAAGGTACTGCTGCTGAGCCCGGACGAGCCACAGTCGTATCGAGACCTCGGCCTCGCGCTCGCGCAGGCCGGCCAGGCGCAGCCGGCGATCGACTATCTGTGGCAGGTGGTGGAGCGTCCCTGGAACAACCGTTTCCCCGACATCGAACTGATCGCGCTGGCCGAACTCAATTCGATCATCGCGCGCACCGCGACCACCGGCGGGCCGGCACTCGATACCCGGGCGATCGACCCGCGCCTGCTGCGCAACCTGCCGCTCGACCTGCGCGTGGTGCTGTCATGGGATGCGGACAACACCGACATCGATCTGTGGGTGATCGATCCGAACGGCGAGCGTGCGTTCTACGGGCGCAGGCTCACCTACCAGGGCGGCCGCATGTCGAATGACTTCACCGGCGGCTACGGTCCCGAGGAGTTCTCGCTGCGCACCGCCAAGCCGGGCACCTACACGGTCAGGGCGCAGTTCTACGGGCACAACCAGCAGATCGTGGCACCCGCCACGACCCTGATGCTCACCTTCTCGACCGGATTCGGGACGCCCGGCCAGCGCGACGAGGAGGTCGTCCTGCGCCTGGCAGGACGCGGGCAGGAGGTGACGGTAGGCACGTTCACGGTCGGCGTGCCAGGGCCGCGCTGAGGCGGGGGCCTGGCGTCATTCCTTCTCGATGCCGGAGGCGGCGATGAGCTTGCCGAACAGTGCATGCTCGCGCCGGGCATAGGCCGCCAGTTCCGCCGGGCCGGCACCGACGATCTCCAGCCCGACCTCGGTCAGGCGCCGCCGCGTCTCCGGCAGCTTCAGTGCAGCCGATGCGTCTCGGTGGATCTGTTCCACCAGTGCCGGCGGCAGCGCGGCCGGGCCGTAGAGCGCGAGCCAGCTGGCGATCTCGAAGTCCCGGTAGGTGCTGGCGATCGGCGGCACCGACGGCAGCGTCGCGACCGGTGCAGCCGCAGTGACGCCCAGCGCACGCAGCTTGCCCGCCTGGATCGACGGCAGCGTACCGAGCACGCTGTTGAACTGCAGCGGTACCTCGCCCGACAGGAGATCGGGCATCGCCTGCGAAGAGCCCTTGTACGGCACATGGGTCAGGCGGATGCCGGCGCGCGACTCCAGCAGCACCATCGCCAGGTGCTGCACGCCACCGGTGCCGGACGTGCCGTAGGACAGCTTGCCCGGATGGCGCCGTGCCAGTGCGACCAGGTCTGCGACGCTGCGTACCGGCAGGGCCGGATGCGCGGTCAGCACCAGGCTGGAAGTGGTGAGCAGGCACAGCGGCGACAGGTCGCGCTCGTAGTCGAACAGCAGTGCCTTGCGCAGGTGCGGATAGGCGGTGATCGGGCCGCTGTTGGTGAGCAGCAGGGTGTGGCCGTCTGGCGCGCTCTTCGCCACCGCGCTGGCGCCGAGCGCACCGCCGCTGCCACCGCGGTTGTCGACGATCACCTGCTGGTTCCAGGCCGCCGCGAGGTTGGGTGCGACCACCCGGGCGACGGTGTCGACCGGCCCGCCCGCTGCGTAGGGAACGATGATCCGCACCGGCTTCGACGGGAATACCTGGGGCTGCGCCAGGCACACCGGGGCTGCTGCGGCTGCGATCAGCAGCGCGAGCATGCGCGCGACTCTGTGCATCGGTTCCTCCTCGCGTCCGGCACCTGGCGGCCGTCGCGCCTATGGTACGTCGGGCCGCGCGGAGGAAGATCGCCGTGTACCTGCCGGCCTGGGGGCGAACCGCAGCGCGGTGACCTGGCGGGTCAGCCCGCCGTCCGGATGGTGGCGGCCGGCACCCAGGTTGCGCGCAGGTAGCGCTGCGGCAGGCCACCGGCCTCCGGCAGCCGGAACAGGTGCAGCCAGCCATGCTCGACCAGCGCACGCAGCCGTGCATGCCGGCCCAGGATCGTCCCGATCGCACCGGCCGGTGCCTCGATGAATGCATGCAACCGCAGCGGGACATGCCGGAAGCGCTCGCCGTCGTGAACCGACTGCAGGGGCAACCCGATGCGCAGGTCGCCGCCGTTGCCCTCGAACACGCCGATGTGGCCGCCAACCACGTTGTGCAGCAGTTTGTTGCCGCAGCCGTAGCGCACCGGGTCGACGGTCGAGGCGTAGTACTGCAGGTTGATCCAGTTGGCGACCACCAGCGGCGCGGTCATGATCAGTTCCAGCACCGTCAGGTCCGGATCATCTGCCCAGTGGTAATCGTGCAGGAACGCACGCCCCTGCAGGTCCAGCCCTGCGGTTCGTGCGCGCGGTGCCGCGATGAAAGCGGCATTGCCGGCCAGTCCCCACTCGGGGCGTGTCTGCGCCCAGTCGTTGGCCCGGATGCGCAGTTCGCGCAGCAGGCGTACTGGATCTGCCGCGGCGAGGTCTGGCGACAGCGATGGTGCCCGCGCGGCGCGCGCGGCATCGCCGGCTTCGTGCAGGTGCCGGGCTAGCTCTGCGACGGCCTCGACGTGGGACGGCGGCACTTCGGCGTCCTCGAACAGCGTGACCTCGTCGGTGGTGGTGTTGTGCAGGCCTGCGATGAACAGCGTGCCTTCCGGGATCGCGACGCCGCGCTTCGCGAGATCGACGCGCAGCGGGCGGTCGTTGAGCAACCCGGCCAGCAGTCGCGCGTTGACTTCGCCGGTGTGGCCGCCGCAGGCGCCGCAGTCTAGCGATGCAGCATGCGGATTGTTGCGGGTCTGGCTGCCGTGGCCTGCGATCAGCACCAGCGGCGCGAAGGGCGGCTTCAATCCGATCGCCGCGAGCACGGAGAGGATACGCGCGGCCAGTTCGGCGCCTGCGGGTTGCTCATGGGCCACTTCATCGATCTGCGCCTCGGTGCCGGCAGTGCAGGCTTCGACAGGCGACGCAGCGCCGTCCGCCGGGACGGCCAGGCGAAGCCTCAACCGCGTGGCTTCGTCCGCATGCAGGCCATGGTCTTCCCAGCGGGTCGCGCGTGCGGTCGACGGCAGGCTGTCCTTCAGCAGCTTGCCGGCATAGGACAGGCCGATCGCCTCGACGAAACCGAACGCGGAGGCCGCCGCGCCGCGCACCGTGGCCCAGCGGCGCTGTCCTTGCAGCCGCGACCGGCGCAGCCTGGCCAGCCGGGCATCCTCGTCGATCGCACGATAGCCGGGTGCGGCCAGCGTCTGGGTCGCGCATACCGACGCGGCTAGCAGGCCGGGTACGCGCGGCGAAGGCACCCCGGTGCCGAGCGGCACATGCGCGACCGGCACGCCGAAGAAGCCGGCGAAGCCGTAGGTGCGGATGCCGGGCGCGGTCGATTCCAGCGCACGCCGGAACGGTTCCGAACGCACGTCGATGCAGAACAGGGCCTGCACCGCCGGGGTCTCGTCCGCGTGTGCCGAGGGCTCCGCTGGGGCCGTGCTGCGTGCAAGCGCCGCACACAGCGGGCGGCTGTAGGCATGCTCGACGGCCGATTGCAGCAGCCAGTCGATCCGGTCCTGCTGCGCGCTGGCCAGCTCATCGGCCGTCCGGGCGTCGCGCATTGCCATCCGCAGCCGACCGGCGAGCGTCGTGTCGTCCTGCAGCAGCAGCCATTCCCAGCCGGCTCGGATGCCGAGCAGGTCTTCCATCGGGTCGGCGCCGGGCGCGTCACCAGCATCGCCGGCCGAGGACGCAGCCGGGTAGCGGCGCCGCCACGCGCAGGCCGCGGCCCAGCCGCCGACATCGAGCAGCAGCGCTTCGCACCATTCCTCCAGGTCGGCGTCGGCGATGCACAGCCGTTCGGCGACCGCGCTGACCACGGCCTGTGGATCGGATGGCAGGTCCACTGCGCAGGCATGCAGCGAAGCGGGTCCCGCGCCGGACGGCAGCGTGCGGTCGAAGGCAATCCGCTCGCACCAGCTGGCGAACAGCCCGGCATGCCCGCGCGACCGCCATGCAGACTGGCCATCGTCGAACCAGGCTGCGCAGTGCTGGCCGACCTGATGCACCACCAGGTCGGTCCAGCACACCGGCTGGCCGGGCAGGCAGGGTCCCGCGGCCAGCGTGGTCGCCAGCGGCAGGCGCGGGCTCGTCGCCGGCGTGCCGTCCATGCCGACACGTTCGAGCGCATCAAGCAGGGCATCGAGCAGGGCCTCGGCACGTGGCGGCTGCACGGCAGCGCCATCGCCTGCGCTTGAACCGGCCTCGTCCTCCCAGCGCCCGATCGCCGCCTGCAGGTCGGCGCAGGTGAGTCGGCCAGCCAGCCATTCCTCGCGGTACCAGGTGCGCGGCATGGTCAGCGAGGTGCCGCCCAGCCGGCGCAGCCTGGCCTGTGCTTCTGCGATCGGCTTGTCGGCATGGCCTTCGTAGGGGTTGACCGCGATCAGGCGGTCCAGCGGCCAGGCCGGCACGATGCGTGCGGTCGCGGCATCGATCGCCGCGGCGATCGACCGGGTGCGGTCGAGCAGGGATTCGAAGGGCGCGTTCATGTGGGACTCCGCGGGCGGCGCAGCGGCCAGGCTGCGAACGCGATCCGGGTCAATCGGTCGTCGAGGAACAGGCCTGCATAGAACCAGGGGTGCAGGCGGCGCGACAGCGGGCCATCCGGGTTGGCGCGCAGCATCGACTGCAGCAGGTAGAGCGCAGCAAAGGCAGCGAACACGATACCGGCCAACAGCCACGGCAACCAGCCGCCGCCGGCTTCGCGCGCAGGCAGCCAGTGGCTGGCGACCTGGTGCAGCAGCACCCAGGCCATTGCCATCGCCGCTGCAGAGCACAGCAGCACCACCGGCTGCAGGCCGCCGCGGTCCCTGGGCAGCGGCAGCAGCGGGGCCAGCGCCAGGCTCGCGATCGCAGCCAGCACCCACTGGCCAGGCCCGATCGATGCCGGCGCCGCCGGCAGCAGTGCCCATCCGAGCGAGGCAGCCGCCATCACGGCGCCGGCGGCCACTGCCACTGCGAGGGCTGCGGCGAGGCCCTGCACGGGAATACGGCCTGCGAGCGCGAGCTCCGTCGTGCGGCGCACGGTACCGCCGGCGGCCAGGAACGCATGCGCCTTGTACAGCGAATGTGCGACCAGGTGCAGCAGCGCCATCGGATAGGCGCCCAGCCCCACCTGCATCAGCATGAAGCCCATCTGGGCACACGTCGACCAGGCAAGCGACACCTTGATGCTGATGCGCGTGGTCATCACGAGTGCCGCCATGACTGCGGTCGCGGTGCCTGCGAGCACCAGCAGCGCCTGGGCCACTGGTACCGCATCGAGCAGCCCGGCAAGCCGGATCAGCACGAAGCCGCCCAGGTTGACCACGCCTGCATGCAGCAGCGCGGACACCGGCGTCGGGGCCTCCATCACCTGGATCAGCCAGCCATGGAACGGCAGCAGCGCGCACTTCAGCAGCGCCGACACGACGATCAGCACGACCGTGGCATGTACCACCATCGGAACCTCGCCCGACGACAACGACGGGTGCTGCAGCATCGCGTCGATGCGCAGCGTGTCGAAGGCGATCCAGCACAGGCCGATCGCGGCGAACAGGCAGACCTCCGCGATGCGGTTGGCGATCAGCTTCTTGTGCGCGGCGATGCGCGCAGCCGGGCGCGAGCCCTGGAACAGCAGCAGCCGCTGCAGGGAGGCGCTGGCCAGCATCCAGCACAGCGCGAGCAGCAGCAGGTCGTTGGCGATGGCCACGCCGCCGACGCCGGCGAGCGTCGCCATCAGCCAGCAGGCATAGCGCACCTGTCCCGGCTCGCCGGCGAGATAGCGGCGCGAATAGCCGGCGATCACCCAGCCGACGAACGCCACCAGCAGCGTCATCACCGCGCCGGTGATATCAGCGCGCAGCAGGTGCAGCGGCCCTGACGTCTGCACGGCATGGCCGGCCGCTGCGCCCAGCAGCAGCGACGCGGCCGCGATGGCGAGCGCCAGCGCCGCGCAGCAGCGCACCAGCAGCCAGGTTGAGGCAATGGAGGGGCGCAGCGCCGCGGCGATGAGCGCACCGGCGGCGAACACGGCCGGCAGGCCCGGCAACAGGGCACTGCGCCAGGCCGGCAGTTCCTGAAGCAGCGGGTGCAGCGCAGTGGCATCCATGCGGGCTCCGGGGTGTTCGTGTCATCGGGGCGGGTCTGGGCGCCAAATGTACGCAGCCATCGAGGATGCGTAAAATTCATTGTTCCGTACAGTTCGTTAATAAAAACAGAACGATTTCGACCGCCAGAGGCACGCATGGCAAGGCTCAACTACCACCACCTGCACTACTTCTGGGCCGTGGCGCGCGAAGGCAACCTCACGCGGGCGGCCGTGCGCCTCCATGTGTCGCAGTCGGCGCTGTCGAGCCAGATCCGGCAGCTCGAGGAGTCCTTCGGACAGCCCTTGTTCGCCCGGGTCGGCCGCACGCTGAAGCTCACCGAGGCGGGCCATCTGGCGCTCGCGTATTCAGAGAGCATCTTCGCCTCTGGCAACGAACTGCTCGCGCTGTTGCGCGATGGACATCGTGAACAGCGGCAGGTGCTGCGCATCGGCGCGATGGCCACGCTGTCGCGCAACTTCCAGGAGAACTTCGTCCGGCCGCTGCTCGCGCGCGATGACGTCTCGCTCGCGCTGCAGTCGGGCAGCCTGCAGGAACTGCTCGCGCGACTGCGTGTGCATGCGATCGACCTCGTGCTGTCCAACCGGCGGGTACCAGCCACGGTCGACGATCCCTGGCGCTGCCGCCGGATCGCACGCCAGCCGGTGAGCCTGGTGGGCAAGCCGCGGCCGAGGCGACGCGCGTTCCGTTTCCCCGACGACCTGGCTGATGTACCGCTGCTTCTGCCGGGACGCGACAACGACATCCGGACGGGTTTCGACCTGATCTGCGAACAGCGCGGACTACGCTACCGCCTGCGTGCGGAGGTCGACGACATGGCCCTGCTCAGGCTGCTCGCACGCGATTCGGACAGCGTGGCGCTGGTGCCGACCGTGGTGGTGCAGGACGAACTGCGCAGCGGCACGCTGGCCGAGTACTGCGTGGTGCCGGACCTGCACGAGAACTTCTATGCGATCACGGTGCAGCGGCACTTCGAGCCGCCGCTGCTGAAGACCCTGCTGCGACGGCCGGAGGCGGACGTGCTCGCGTTCGCTGGCGAGTAGGGCGCGGCCGGTATCCAGGTCCGGGCACGCAGTGCTGCCCGGCCCGCAACCGCCCCTTGCCCTACTTTGCGTCCTGCAACTCGAGCAGCCGGGCCTTCACTTCCCGCTTGCCGAGCGCGCGCAGCTCGGCGATCGTGTCGATCATTGCCGGCTGCGGCCGGGTCGACGCCGTTTCCCAGTTGTAGACGGTCTGGTCACTCACGCCCAGCAGCAGGGCGACCTCGCGTACCGTGAGGCCGAGGCGGACACGGAACGAGCGCAGGCCATCGGCGCGGAAGCGCCGCCGGGTGCCGCCGCCTTCCGCCGTCCCGGGGACGGCGGAAGGCGCGGCCGTCGTGCCGCGCTTGCTCAGCTGCGACAGCTCGCGGCGCAGGGCGCTGCACTCTTCCTTCAGTGCCGCAATCATGCGGCGCTGCTGTGCCCAGCGTTTCTTCAGCGGAACGATCTCCGCGTTGATCTGCCGCCTGGCGAGACGGGTGATCTCGTCCCGCAACAACGATGTCAGGTTTGCCATGTAGACAGATGCCTTCACTACCAATGGGGCCATAATGGTACGCGGTCGCGCGACGGTGGCGCACGGAAACAATGCGCGCGCGGCGTGTGTCGTTCTGCGGGGTGTCGTGCCGATGCAATCCTGCCACGTCCGTCAGTCGGCGCGGATGTCCAGCGCGCGGATCAGCTGGCCATAGCGCTTGAGGTCGGTTCGCACCAGTTCCATCGATTCTGCCGGGCTGTTGGCGATCACGTCCGAGCCGGTCTGCTGTATCGATGCGGTGAGTTCCGGGGTGCGCAGGATGCGGACCAGTTCGGCGTTGAGCCGGTCGATCACCGCTGGCGGCGTGCGCGCGGGTACCAGCACCATCTGCCAGTTGCCTTCGACATAGTCCGGCACTCCCGACTCCGATACGGTCGGTATGTCGGGCAGCGCGGCGATGCGCTTGCGCCCGGTGACGGCGAGCACGCGCAGCTTGCCCGAGGTGAGATGGGGCCGTACCGCGACCGACGAAGCCCAGGACAGCTTCACTTCGCCGGCAAGCAACGCCTGGATTGCCGGGCCGACGCCGCGGTAGGGGACATGGGTGAACGAGACCTTCGCCATCGATGCGAACAGTTCGCCGGCGATATGGGTCGCGTTGCCGTTGCCACCAGAGCTGTACGTGATGTCGCCCGGCTTGGCCCGTGCGAGGTCGAGCAACTGCCGTACCGTCGTCACCGGCACGGAAGGATGAACGGACAGCGCATACGGTTGCCAGAGCAAGGTCGTCACGGGTGCGAAGTCCCGTGCGGTGTCGAACGGCAGTTTCGGATACACCGCCGGGTTCATCGTGAACGTGCTCGCCACGAGCAACAGCGTGTAGCCATCGGCTGCCGCGCGTGCCGCCACCTCCGTACCGATGTTGCCGTTGGCACCACCGCGGTTGTCGACCAGCACCGGCTGGCCCCACGCTTCGGTCAGCCGCTGGCCTATCAGCCGTGCGAGAAAGTCGGACGTGCCGCCGGTCGGATACGGCACGATCCAGCGGATCGGCTTGTTCGGGAAGGGGGCGCCGGTCGGCTGGGCCGCGGCCACCGCCGGCAGGACGAGCGCGGCGGACAGGAGTACGGCAGGCAGGTGCGGGCGGGTTCCAGTCATCTCGGCTCCAGTGCGGGGTCGTTCCAGGGAAGGTCATCGAGCCCGAAGGTCCGGCAGTCGGCGATGGACTCGAGGTGCATCAGGTTGTCGTAGAGACGCGCAGCATGAGCACGGCCCCACGTCGGCTCCATCAGGTCGCGGTACTTGCGCTCGACGTCCTCCGGACGGTGCGGGTTGCCGGCCTCGCCCTTCATCACTTCGCAGTGGCCGGCGACGACGTAACCATCGTCGAAGTGGATCGACAGGTCGCAGCGCTGCACGCCGGGATAGGCCGCCGTATGGGCGAGGTCTTCGGACACTTCCACCTTCGCGAGCAGCGCCTGCACCCGCGGATCGCGCACCGCCGGCAGGTCGAAGCATTCGATCGCCGATCGTCCATGCACCAGGATGGTCGCCAGCGCGAACGGGATCGAGAACTTCGCGCCGAAGCTGGTGGTGATGCGCTGCCCCGAGAGCAGCGCGGCCATCTGGAAGGCGCGCACCTCGATGCGGCTGATGCGCGCAGTGTCGACCGTACCTCCGCGCACCTTCGCCAGCGCATCCTGCAAGGCATCGATGGCCGCATGCGAATAGCGGCCCGACGAATGCAGCTTGAAGTAGCCCTTCAGGATCAGCCAGTCCTCGCCCAGTGCGTCGACCATGCGCTCTGGATCGAAGCCGTCGGCGATCACCGTGCCGTAGGTGAAGCCGATGCCGTCGCGCTGGCCGGTGAAACCCGCCTGCGCGAGCTGCACGGCATCCAGGCCGGCCAGCGCACTGTGTCCTGAATACACGTTGCGCACCGTCGCCTCGTCGAGCATCGCCTGCCGGTTGGTCGTCATGGCCATGGTCGCGGCGATGTTGATGGCGTGCCTGAGCTGCGCAGACTCCAGTCTTTTCAGCTTTGCAGCCGCGACTGCGGATCCGATGGTGCCGACGGTTCCATGGGGATGCACCGATACGCGCATCCGCGAAGCCATGCCCACGCGCGCACAGACTTCGTAGCCGAGCACGACCGCGAGCAGCAGTTCGCGCCCGCTCGCGCCGCGTTCCTGCGCTAGCGCTACGGCCGCGGGAATGGTCTGGCTGCCCGGGTGCGAGTAGGCGATCGTGCTGCCCTCGTCGAAGTCGTGCCAGGTGCTGGCGATGCCGTTCAGGAAAGCGGCGTCCCGGGCGCGTGCCCGGCGCCCGGTACCGAGAACCCAGCTGTGCCCTTCCCCTCCGGCGGGCAACAGGGCATCGGCATACGCCTTCAGCTCATCGCTTCGGTTGCCGGCGGTGACGATCGCGAAGCAATCCGCGATCAGCCTCCGGGCGCGGTCGACGACGGCCGGAGGCAGGTCTTCGAGACGGGTCTCCTGCACGAAGCGCAGTACCGCGGCGAGGTATTCCGGAGGCACCGAGGGATCGGCCCCGCCGGCGCCGGGTTGAAGCCCCGGGCGCTGCTGCATCCCCGCCATCAGTCGGGCACCTTGCGGAAGCGGGCGACCACCGGCCCGGTGCTTCGCGTTCGCGACTTGACCTTCGGTCGGATCACCGGCGCCCAGCGCCCGATGTCCGATAGCACGGTCCATTCCGGCGTCAGGTGGAGGTTTTCGGTCGCCATCATGTAGACCGCGGTGTAGGCCAGGAAGCCCTTCGCGTTCGCCTCCGTCTCGCGGAAGCGAAGAACCTCGGTCACGCCGGGCAGTTTCATGATGTTCGGCACATGGTCGTTGTCATAGATGTCGTTGAACTCGGCCTCGTCCTTCGGGTCGATTTCGAACGTGATCATCATGCAGTACGGCGCCTCGCCGATCGCGCTGTCGATCGTTGTCATCCAGTCCCCCTCGGTTGGTCGGTATCCCCTGGGC
>CAMDXD010000057.1 GCA_945877995.1 Bordetella parapertussis | reverse complement strand
GCGGCCCGCGTCGGCGAGGTGATGGCGCGCACGATAGGTTACGAAAAACGCTTCCACGGCGCGAAGGTCTGGCCGGGCAAGCAGTGGGATCTTTCGCTGTTCCTGGAAGAGACCAACCAGGAGGCTGCGCACCATACGCAACTCGACGAGCGCACGTCCTGGTTCTACGAGGCGGTCGGTGTCTCCGTCGGCATGATGGGGCGTACGGTGGGGCTTGGGCAGGTCTACCTGGAATCGTCGAAGGACAGCCAGGGACGCTGGCTCGATGGCAGCGCAAACTATGCACTGCACGTGCCGCCCGACGCGCCCGTGGTCCAGTTCTGGTCGTTCACCGTCTACGACAACGAAACGCGCTGTTTCGTCGATACCGGCGTGCAACCGGACCGTTCGTCGCGAGACAACATCGTCAAGAACGCCGACGGCTCCGTAGACCTGTACTTCGGTCCGCGGGCGCTGGCCGGAAAGCCGGAGTCGAACTGGATCCAGACGATCCCCGGCAAGGGCTGGTTCACGTACTTCCGACTGTACGGGCCGACCCAGCCTTACTTCGACCGCTCCTGGGTACTTCCAGACATTGAACGGGTGTAGACCATGACTGCCAACGCACTTGCCGCACTGGGCCTTTCCGAAAAAGACGTCGTAGACACCTACATCTACGTCCTCGCTCGTTACCTGGTGATCCGCCAGGAACGCATCGACATCGCCGAGGAATCGGTCGACTACAACGTGATCAAGTTCAACGAACTCGGCAAGGCAGAGTTCGTGAACCCGAACCTCGATGTCGCGTATCTCGAGGCATGGTTCGCAGTGGACGAGACGACGCCGGTCATCCTGGAAGTGCCCAGGGTGGAAGGGCGCTACTACACCGCGCAGATCATGGATGAGTGGGCTGACATCCTCTACAACGTCAACGAACGCAACTTGCCGGCTCATCCGCACGGCCGGTTCGCGCTGTGCCTGTCGGGATCGAACCCGACGATTCCCGAGAGCGCATTCCGGCTCGACCTGCCGTCTCGGAAGGCCAAGATGCTGGCGCGGGTGGAACGCAAGGGCGACGACCAGGGTGCGTTGGCCTTGCAGCATCAGTTCAGGATCATCAAGTCCAGGGAACCCGCGATCGTTCCCGCAGTGGAAATTCCGATGTTCAGCAACAAGGAACTCATCACGGTCGATGCGTTCTCGCAACCCATGCTCGATCAGGTATTGAACAGCGCGCCAGACAACATGAAACTGGCGCCGGGCATGCAGAAGCAGGCCCGCGACATCGCCGCCTTCATTGCGAAGGCAGAAGAAAATCGTGCCGCCATCGACGCGATCATCCGGCAGAAGGCCGTGCCCGGCCTCGTGCAGTTCGTCCGCAGTTACGGCGACAAGCGCGGCGGCTGGATCGCCACGACCGGCAAGGAGACCGGTTTCGGCGAGGATTTCTGGTTCCGCGCCGCCGCCAACTTCGCCGGCATCTGGTGGAACAACAACCAGGAGGTCGTCTATTTCATTGGCGAAGCGGACGCCGCCGGTACGCCCCTGGACGGCGACAGCGTGTATGTCCTCGACTTCAAGCCGGACGACCTGCCGGCGAAGCACGTCAATGCCTACTGGTCGTTGACGTTGATGTCCCTGCCGGATTACCGGGTGGTTCCCAACCGGCTCGACCGGTTCAACTTCAACAACCGGTCGCAGTTCAAGTTCGAACCGGATGGCAGCTTGAAACTGCATCTGGCATCCGAGCTGCCGAGCGGCGTCCCGGAATCGAACTGGTTGCCATGCCCCAAAGGCAGGCCGTTCACGCTCAACCTGCGCACGTATGTGCCGAAGGCGGAAGTCCTGTCCGGTGAGTACTACGTGCCGCCGATCGTGAAGACGGCTTAGCGCGAGGATATCTTCCCGCGCAGACGCCGAAGATCCCGGCGCGTCGGCCAGTCATGGGCGCGCAGGCGATGAAGGACATTGAATGACGACCCCGACCCCGACCCCGACACCAGACACATCGCCGCGGGAGCACGGCCATGGCGGCCCGGATGCGCACGCGCAGCACCGGGTGGCCGGGCTGGGCAAGCGGCTCAACCATCCGGCTGCGCCTGAGCCGGCCGGTAGAGGCCCGAAGACATCCGACGAGCTGGCCCTCGAGCGCACCCTGATGGCAGCCGACCGCACCCTGATGGCAGCCGACCGGTCGTTGATGGCCTGGATACGCACCGCGCTGTCGATGATCAGCTTCGGCTTCACCATCTACAAGCTGCTGCAGGGCTTCGAGGAGGCGGGTACCCAGCTTTCCCACGCCAGCAGCCCGCGCGCCATGGGCATGTTCCTGACCGGCATGGGTACGGTCGCGATGGTGCTGGGCACCATCGAGTACTGGTTCCGCCTTCAAGACCTGCGCAAGCAGAACGGTTTCGCGATCTGGCGCCCTTCATTCGTGATGGCCCTGTTGATGTCGGTGATCGGTCTGTTCCTGTTTATCGCCATCATTGCCAAGGCCCTGTGACAGCGGGCTGGCAACCGACTGAACTGGTGGCGACCGGTTTCGCGGCGCTGGTGCTGGCGGCCGTCGTCCTGGCAGGCGGGCGCCTGCATCCGCTGAGCGTCGTCACGCGAGATCAGCGCAAGCGGGTGTCGTTCTGCGCCGGCATGGCCACAGCTTATGTCTTCGTGCATGTCATGCCCGAACTCCAGGGCGTGCGCCGGGTCTTTGTCGAGTCGGCATCGGTGCAGACGCACTTCGAAGGCATGGCGATCTACGCGGTCGCGCTCATCGGCTTCATGACCTTCTACGGGCTGGACCACCTGCGCAAGCAGGTCCGCGACTCCGATGCAGAGCAGCGCGAGCAGGCGGCGTTCAACCTGCACGTGGGCGGCTTCGCGGCCTACGCGTTACTGGTGGGCTACCTGCTGGTGCACGACCTGGAAGAAGGCCGGGTGCCGCTGCTCCTGTTCACCACGGCAATGGCTGTCCACTTCCTGGCCGTGGACCACGCATTGAGCGAAGAGCATGGCGAGGCGTATGCCCGCCGTGGCCGCTACTGGCTGGCAGCCATGGTGCCGCTTGGCTGGGTGGTCGGGCAGTTGCTGGCCCTGCCTCTGGCAGTGGTGGCACTGCTGGTCGCGTTCCTGTCGGGTGCGGTGATCGTCAACAGCAGCCTGATGGAGTTGCCCTCCGAGAAGGAGGGCCACTTCGTCCCCTTCCTGGCCGGCGGCCTGCTGTACGCGCTGATCCTGTTGCCGCTGGGCTGAACAGAGGGAAGGAGAGAGAGCCGATGGATGAGATCTGGATACGCATCGTTGAACACATGTCGGACCGTGTCACCGGACCGATGAAGTTCCGTCTTGTCCTGCAGCCGGTGATGGCCTCGATCTTCGCCATCATCGCCGGGCTGAATGATGCGAAGCTGGGAAAACCGCCTTACTTCTGGGGGCTGTTCACCAACAGTGGGCACCGCGCCGAAATGGTCAGGGACGGCTGGAAGAGCGTGGGCAAGGTGTTCGTGCTGGCGATGGTGCTCGACATCGTTTTCCAGATCAGGGTGCTGGGCACGGTGTACCCCGGTGAAGTGATCATCGTGGCTTTCCTGCTGGCCATCGTGCCCTACCTGTTGCTGCGGGGCCTGGTCACGCGCCTGATGCGCTAGGGCTGCGTCGACCCTGGGAGCCTGATGAAACTGCCGGTTGCCACCTGGTTGCCATCCTGTCGACGCGTCTGTCAGCGCTGCTCACCTGGGTGGCGGTGAGTATCTCGGTCGCCGCCCTGTTCGATCTGCAGGGGCCGGGTGTCAAGTTGGTCGGCGCAGTGCTCTCCGGCCTGCCGGCGCTGGCCTCGCCCGGGCCCGGGCAATGACCTAAAGTGCAATAGTCGTTTCCGATGCCTCAGCCTATAATTTTGGGATTATTTGGCGGGTTGCACCGACCGGCCGCGGCGCGAATGGCAAGTGTCAGACCTGCAGAAACCAGGCCTGTTTCATTGAGATCCGACGATGACTCAGTTCGCTGAATCACCCGCAGCACACCCGCCGATGCCCGACTCCGGTCCACCGGGGTTCCATCTGCTGGCCAAGCCCAGCGGGTCGACCTGCAACATCGATTGCACCTACTGCTTCTTCCTGTCCAAGGAAGCGCTGTACCCGAACGACAAGAGCCGCATGTCGGCAGCCACGCTCGAGGCCTACATCCGCCAGTTGCTCGAATCGCACCGGGTACCCGAGGTCACCGTGGCCTGGCAGGGCGGCGAGCCGACGCTGATGAAGCTGGAGTTCTTCCAGCATGCGGTCGCACTGGTCGAGAAGTACCGCCAGCCCGGGCAGGCGGTGAAACACACCTTCCAGACCAACGGCCTGCTGCTGGACGACGTCTGGTGCACGTTCTTCAAGCAGCACGATTTCCTGGTCGGCCTGAGCGTGGACGGCCCGCGCGAGTTGCATGACACCTACCGGCTCGACCGCCGTGGCAAGGGTACCTTCGACCTGGTGATGAAGGGCTGGCGGGCGCTGCGCAGGCACGACGTCGAGTTCAACATCCTGTGCACGGTCAATGCCGCCAACCAGCACCACGGGCGGACGGTCTACCGCTTCTTCCGCGACGAGCTGGGTGCGAAGTGGGTCCAGTTCATCCCCATCATCGAACGCGCCACCGAGCAGACCATCGCTATCGCCAACAAGGGCTGGAGCGAGGTACCCGGCGAGAAGCGCGTGCTCTACACCCAGACCGGCAACCTGGTCACCGAACGCACCGTCGGCTCGGAACAGTACGGCACCTTTCTGATCGACGTGTTCGAAGAGTGGGTACGACGTGACGTGGGCCAGGTCTATGTGCAGCTGTTCGACGTCACGCTCGAGGCCTTCTTCGGCCGCCACCTGCTGTGCATCCACGCGCCTACCTGCGGCTACGGGCCGGCGCTCGAGCACAACGGCGACCTCTACTCGTGCGATCACTTCGTCGAACCGAAGCACCTGCTGGGCAACATCCACAAGACGCACATGCTCACGCTGGTGGCATCAAGCGAGCAGCGACAGTTCGGCCAGGGCAAGCGCGACTCGCTGACGCAGCAGTGCCAGACCTGCAAGGTACGCAACTGGTGCAATGGCGGCTGCCCCAAAGACCGCTTCGCGCTCAGCAAGGATGGCGAGCCGGGGCAGAACTATCTCTGCGCCGGGCTCGAGAAGTTCTTCATGCACACCGGGCCGACCTTCAACGTGATGGCCCAGCTGTACAGGAAGGGCCACCCGCCCGCCGAGGTGATGACCAGCATCGCCGCGCTGGACGCCCGGCGCGATGCCTACCAGCCTTGCCCCTGCGGCAGCGGCAGCAAGTTCCGCTTCTGCCACGGCGACCGCGATCCGAAGACGCCGTTCAGCGGTGTCGAGCCGGTGGCGCCACAGGCGTTGATCCAGGCCCAGGCCAGCCCCGCTGCCGGCCAACGATCATGATTTTCTCGACCGTACAACTCGATCGGGTTGTCCGACTGGCGCATGCGCGCCTTGTTTGCTGAAGAAAGGATGGAGCCATGGCTGAGAAGAAACCGAATTTCCTGATCCTCTGGGGCGACGACATCGGCTGGTTCAACATCAGCGCCTACAACCACGGCATGATGGGTTACAAGACCCCGAACATCGATCGCATCGCCAAGGAGGGCGCGATGTTCACCGACTGGTACGGCCAGCAGAGTTGCACCGCTGGCCGCGCCTGCTTCATCACCGGCCAGTCGGGCTTCCGTACCGGCATGCTGAAGGTCGGCCTGCCCGGCGCCAAGGAAGGCCTGCAGGCGCGCGATGTCACCATTGCCGAGCTGCTCAAGGACCAGGGCTACATGACCGCCCAGTTCGGCAAGAACCACCTCGGCGATGCCGACGAGACCCTGCCCACCGCGCACGGCTTCGACGAGTTCTTCGGTTCGCTGTACCACCTGAACGCCGAGCAGGAGCCGGAGAACCCCGACTACTTCAAAGATCCCGAGATGATCAAGAAGTATGCGACGCGCGGCGTGATCCACAGCTGGGCCAACCCGGACGGCACGCAGAAGATCGAGAGCACCGGTCCGCTCAACATCGAGCGCATGAAGACCATCGACGAAGAGGTCACCGCCCTCGCGCTGGACTATCTCGAGAAGGCGAAGAAGGCCGACAAGCCGTTCTTCCTGTGGTGGAACTCCACCCGCATGCACATCTTCACGCACCTGAAGGAAGAATCGAAGGGCAAGACCGGCCTGGGCACCTACCCCGACGGCATGGTCGAGCACGACGGGCACGTCGGGCAGATTCTCGACAAGCTCGACGCACTGGGCCTCACTGACAACACCATCGTGATGTATTCGACCGACAACGGCGCCGAGTGCTTCTCCTGGCCCGATGGCGGCACCACGCCGTTCCGTGGCGAGAAGAACGAGAACTGGGAAGGCGGCTACCGCGTCCCCTGCGCGATCCGCTGGCCCGGCCATATCAAGCCAGGTACGGTCAACAACGACATCTTCTCGCACGAAGACATGCTGCCGACGATCATGACGATCGCGGGTGTGCCCGGCGTGAAAGAGCAGTTGCTCAAGGGCATGAAGGTGGGCAACAAGACCTTCAAGGTGCATCTCGACGGCTATGACCTCACGCCCGCCATCGGCGGCAAGGCGCCCAGCCCGCGCAAGGAGTTCTTCTACTGGAACGACGACGGCTCGCTGGTGGCACTGCGCTACAACCAGTGGAAGATCGTCTTCCAGGAGCAGCGCGAACACGGCTTCGCGGTCTGGTCCGAGCCCTTCGTGTCACTGCGCGTGCCCAAGCTGTTCAACCTGCGTACCGATCCGTTCGAGATCGCCGATCACGTCTCGATCGACTACGACCACTGGCGCCTCGATCGCGTGTTCATGTTCGTGCCGGCACAGGAGTTCATCGGCAAGTACATCGCCACGTTCAAGGAGTTCCCGCCCAGCCAGAAGGTTGGCACCTTCTCTCTGGACGCGGTGCTCGAGAGCCTGGCTGCGGGACAGAAGGGCGGCTGATCAGCCGGTGCCGATTGCGCGGCTCGGCTGGCGCGCAATGGCAATGGTCCGATCCCCGGCAGGCCATGGGCTTGCCGGGGATTTTTTGTTCATCGGCCCACCCTGCGAGCCCTCATGCAGAACGCCTGCGGTCGCCGCCTGGTGCATCCGCTGGCAAGCGGCAGGCGCATCCATGAACAGACCCCGCGTGCGCTTCAGCCCGGGCAACACCCGCCTGATCCCTTGACAGGCGAGGGCGTCGATTCCAGAATCTGGTCCGTTGAACAGACCAGATTGAGGGGCAAGCATGCGCTCAACCCAGTGGCAGATGCAGACGGCCAAAGCGCAGTTGAGTGAACTCGTTGAGGCCGCCCTGCGCGGCGAGCCGCAGCGGATCACCCGGCGTGGCAGGGATGCGGTGATGGTGCTCTCCGAGCAGGCCTATGTCGCATTGAAGAGCAGCGCGAAGATGGATGCGCCGGACTTTGTCGCGCACTTGCTTGCCATGCCCAGGCAGAGGGCCGTTCGGAGCGAACCTGCCGCGTCGCAGGAAAAGCTCGTCTTGCGTGACGTCGAGCTGTGAGCTTTCTGCTCGACACGATGGTGCTCTCGGAATTGCGCAAAGCCAGACCCTCGCGCAAGGTAGTTCAATGGATCAAGGCGCAACAGGCGGGCAGTCTGTTCATCAGCGTGGTCAGTGTTGGCGAGATCGAACGCGGGATCGAGAAGACACGCAGATCCGATGCAATCTTTGCCGCCGAGCTGGAGCAGTGGCTGGAGACACTGTTGAATCTCTATGCCGATCGCGTCTTGCCGGTTTCTGCAAATGCCGCACGGCTCTGGGGCAGGCATTCAGCCAGGCTGGGGCATGACGGTGCCGATCTGCTGATAGCAGCCACCGCGCTTGCCCATGGCTCTACGGTGGTTACCCGTAACGTCAGGCATTTCGCGCCGACGGGTGTGCGCGTTCTTGATCCGTTCTAGGCGGTGACGTCCGGCTTCGACTGCCTGCAACGTGCGGGCATGGCCGGAACTTCCGGAGACACTGTGACCACAGTGCAAAGCCATCCCTCGCCAGACACCGCTGCGGCAGCGCAGGTCCAGGCCTTCTACGAGCGCTACCCCTATCCCGGGCCGATCGACAGCCTCGACCCGTACCGCCAGCTTTGGGCCGACCCGCAGCGGCGCCGCGCTGACCATCACCTGTTCCAGCCCGGCCTGCCCTACCGCGAAGACCCTTCGATCCTGATCGCCGGCTGTGGTACCTCGCAGGCGGCCAGGCATGCCGTGCGCTGGCCTGCCGCGCGCGTGATCGGTATCGACTTCAGCGCCACCAGCGTACGCTGCACCGAAGCGCTCAAGCACAGGTACGGGCTCGACAACCTGCAACTGCACCAGTTGCCCGTCGAGCGCGCGGCTGAACTCGGCATGCAGTTCGACCAGGTCGTCTGCACCGGCGTGCTGCACCACCTGGCCGACCCTGTCGCAGGCCTGCAGGCGCTGCGCAGCGTACTCAAGCCCGACGGCGTGATGCACCTGATGGTGTATGCGCCCTACGGCCGCACCGGTATCTACCTGCTGCAGGACTTCTGCCGGCGAATCGGAGTGCCCGCCACCGACGCGGGCATCGCCGAGCTGATGATCGCGCTCAAGTCATTGCCGCCCGGCCATCCGCTGGAGCACCTGCTGCGACAGGCGCCCGACTTCAGGCATGCAGCGGCCGTGGCCGACGCGCTGCTCAATCCGCAGGACCGCGCCTATTCGGTGCCACAGTTGTTCGAGTTCCTGGCCCAGGGTGGTCTGCGCTTCGGCCGCTGGCTCAGCCAGGCGCCCTACAGTCCGCGCTGCGGCATGATGGCCACGCTTCCCCAGGCAGGCCGCATCGCCGCGTTGACCGCGCCGGAACAGTTCGCCGCGGTCGAACTGTTCCGCGGCACGATGGTGATGCACAGCGTGGTGGCCTGTCGTGACGACCATCCGGACGGTACGCCACCGTACGACCTGGGCGAGCAAGCCGGCCACGCGTGGCGCGCATCTGTACCCATCCGCCTGCCGGACACGATCTGCGTGCAGGAACGGCTGCCGCCCGGCGCAGCCGCCGTGCTGATCAACCGTACCCACATCTATCGCGACCTGGTGCTGCCGATCGATGCCGCCGAAAAGCGCCTGTTCGATCGCGTGGACGGCATCCGTACACTGGGCGAGATCGCCGATGGCGTGTCGCCCGAGATGGCACGCGACTTCTTCGAGCGGCTGGGCTGGTGGGACCAGGTGGTGTTCGACAGCTCAGGCCCGCGCCCGGGGCTCTGACGAGACTCGCATTAAGCGCCTGGCGATGAGGCAGGACCTCGTATCGACGTACCCCCGCTCACTGGACAAACGGGCAACTGCTGCGTCAATACGGCGATGCTAGAATCGAACGACAAGGACAGGAAGAGACATCGAATGAACATTGATGGCCGTCAACAGGGTCGCAGCCACCGCGCCACCACCTTCGTCCTCTCTTGCTGCGCCACGGCGGCAGTGGCGATGGTGCTGGTTGCTGCGTCCCGGCCGGTCGCAGCGCAGGACGCCGAGGAGCTGGCGAGGAAGATGTCCAACCCGATCGCGGCGGTGATCAGCCTGCCGTTCCAGTTCAATTTCGACCGCGACATCGGCGCCAACCGCGACGGCAGCCGGACCACGCTGAACATCCAGCCAGTGGTGCCGATCAGCCTGAACGATGAATGGAACATCATCTCGCGCACCATCGTGCCAGTGGTCAGGCATGCTGTGCCCGGGCTGGGCGACGGCAGCCAGAGCGGCATCGGCGACGTGGTGCAGAACTTCTTCTTCTCGCCGAAGAAGCCTGGCCCCAACGGCCTGATCTGGGGCGTGGGGCCAGTGATGCTGATCCCCAGCAGCACCAACTTCATCAGCGCCGACAAGTGGGGCCTCGGGCCCACCGGGGTTGCGCTCAAGGTGGATGGGCAGATGACCTACGGCGTGCTCGCCAACCACATCTGGTCGGTGGCGGGCAGCGGCAGGCAGGACATCAGCAGCACGTTCATCCAGCCGTTTTTCACCTATACGCTGAAGTCGGCCACCAGCTTCACGATCCAGACCGAATCGACCTACAACTGGAACAACCGGCAGTGGAACGTCCCTGTTGCGCTGTCGGTCGGCCAGATCATGAAGCTGGGCAGCCAGCCCGTACAGCTCACCGCGGGAGTGCGCTATTACGCAGAAAGCCCGACCAATGGCCCCCATGGCGTGGCCTTCCGGCTGGCGGTGACCTTCCTGTTTCCGAAGTAGGTGCTCCGGCGCTGGTGGCGCACACCAGCCCCTCTGCAGACCAGGCTGAAGAAGCCAGTGCCCAGGAAGACATTCACCGCTGCGGTTACTGCAGCCATGGCAGTGCTGTGGCTGACCGGTTGCGCCAGCGTGTCGCCGCACCGCGTCGCCGTCGACCGCGTGGGAGCAGATCGTGGGCAGCGTCTCGGAAGCAGCCGTGGCACTCTGCCGATATCTCTGACCCCCGTGGAGTGCAGCCCGCAGGTGCTGCCTGAAGGTCAGAGCCAGCCAGCGCGCCTGAACCGGCGGTACAGGTACACGCAGGCACCCCCGATCAGCGCGAGTGCGCCGGCGTAGCCGTACTTCCACTGCAGTTCCGGCATGTGCTCGAAGTTCATCCCCCAGATGCCGGCGAACGCCGTGCACACCGCGAAGATCGCAGCCCAGGCTGCCAGGCGCTTGGTCACCTCGGCCTCTTCGATGTTGACCATCGACAGGTTGACCTGGATCGCGGTGCCGATCATGTCGCGGATCGAATCGATCGACGAATGTATGAAGGAGAGGTGGTCGACCACGTCGCGCAGGTAATCCTGCACGCCGGTACAGACCTCGGGCACGCGTCCGCCGTGCAGCTTCGCGGACGCATCGAGCAACGGCGCGACCGCATGCCGGAGCACCATCACCCGCTGCTTGAGCTGGTAGAGGCTGCGGATGCTCGACAGGGCAGCACCCTTGGTGAAGATGTTGTCCTCGATGGCCTCGATCTCGACCTCAAGCGCGTCCAGGATCGGGAAGTAGCGGTCGACCACCGCGTCCATCAGGGCGTAGAGCACGAAGCCAGGGCCCATGCGCAGCAGCTCGGGCTCGCGTTCACAGCGCTTGCGCACGCCGAGGAATCCGAGCTTGCTGTGGCTGCGCACCGACAGCACGTAGTTCGGCCCGACGAACACGTCCACTTCGCCGACCGAGAGCGCGTGTTCGCCGTCCGGTTCCTGTTCGATAAGGTGCAGCACCACGAACAGGGACTCGCCGTACTCTTCGATCTTCGGGCGCTGGTGGCCGTTGCGCGCATCCTCCACCGCCAGTTCATGCAGTCCGAACTCGAGCCGCATTTCTTCGAGTTCTTCCGGCGTCGCATCCTGCAGCGCAACCCAGACGAAGCATTCTGGCCGGGTCAGCCAGTCGCTGATCTCCGACACCGGTATGTCGGCGAGCTTGGCGCCATTCTCGTAGACGACACAGTTGATCAGCATGCGGCTACACCACGCCCCAGGTCACCGCCTCACCGGCGGCCTGCGCCTCGCGCAGCAGTTGCAGGAAGGGCAGGGCGCGCTGGCGCAGCGTGACCACCTCCGGCTCGTCGTCGTCGACCGGGTTGCCGACGCTGCCGGAGACTGCAGGGCGGGTGGTGCCTGAACCGCGCTGGCCCGGGGCGATGGCCACCTCGATGGCCGCGATGGCCGACGGCAGGTCTTCAGCCGCGATCGCACCACGCTCGGAGGGTGTCCTGCCGACCAGGCGCAGGATGTCGTCGCCATTGGCACGCAGCAGGGTCACGCTGGCGGCGGATCGGGACTTGAAGGTGTAGGCCATGGGGGATCGTGCTCCGGTGCAACCTGCGAGGGCCTGCATCGTTCAGCCCTGTGTCGAGTCTACTTGCCCGGTGGCAACGCCGCCATGTCGCCTTCGTACATATCGCCGTCGTGCGTGGCGGCCGTGCAGCACGTACCATTGCTGCATGTACAGACTGATCGAAAACATCCGTGCCGGCAGGCGCTCGCTCGGCACCATGGCCAAGGGCGGCCCGAACCTGGTGCAGCATGTAGCGAGCGCGGGCCTCGATTTCCTGATCGTCGACATGATGCATTCCAGCGTCGACTGGACAGAACTGTCGCACGTGGCCTGGAAGTCGCGTGCCGAAGGGCTGTATCCCTTCGTGCGCCTGCCGGCCAATCCCTGGGGCGCCGGTGCGGCCATGCCGGACCGGCGCTTCCCGGTCGATGCCGAGCGGGCGTTCGCGTGCGGCGCGGAGGGGCTTGTCTGGTCGGTTGCCTCGGCCGCCGATGCCCGGATGATGGTACACATGGCCGGTGACCCGCATGTCGGTGCACCGGTGACCGATGCAGCCCAGCAGGCGCAGGCGACCGAACAGGCCGGCAGCGTGCGCCTGCTGCTGCCGCTGGTGGAATCGCTGGGCGCGCTGGACGAGATCGTGGAGATCCTGTCGATCGACGGCATCTCGGGTGCCTTCATCGGCTGCAGTGACCTGGCGCAGGTGCTCGGCCATCCGCTCGATTACCTGCATCCGGACGTGCTCGGCGCGATCGAGCGCACCTGCAGTGCGGCGCATGCACGCGGCAAGATCGTGCTCGCCAACACCGGCTATGCGTTCCCGTCGATCGAAGGCCAGATCGCCCATGCGCGCGCGCTGGAAGCGGCCGGCGTCGACCTGATCATGCTGCAGACGGTCGAGTTCCACGTGTACGTGATGACCCGATCGATCGCGGACGGGCTGCGCGGGTCGGGCTGAGCGTGCTTCCGGGCCTGCCCGCCCGTCGCAGGTTCATGCCGGCAGCAGCGCCATCGCCTTCTCGTAGGTCTCGACGAAACGATCCAGGCCGTGCGAGCCACCGTTGACCAGCCGGCGCGCTTTCGCCAGCTGGTGGGCGGCCATTGCCGCGCGGATCGCCGCCTCGCGGTTCTTCAGGAACTGGGCGAGGATCAGCCCGGCGATGCCCGGGTCGTTCGCGATCTGCGGCTGGCCGACGAGGTCCACGCCGACCTGCCGGCCGATGCGCTGGTAGTTGTCGCGCCCGGTGAGCTGGATGTAGCCCCGGCCCTTGAAGCGTGCGCCATCGCCAGCCTGGGTGTTGCCGAGGTTGGTCGCCACCTGCGTGCCGGGTTCGTACAGGTCGAACGGCTTGCGGCGTGTATTGAAGGCGCTGATGCCCTCGTCGATCGGCAGGAACCCTTCGGTCTCTGCACGGATGGTGGCAATGGCCATCGTCACCATCGCCCGGTCGCCGAGGTGCCGCGCGCGAAGGCCCGCGAGCACGAAGGGCAGATGGGTCGAGAGGTTCGACTGCGGCGTGGCGCGCGGGAAGGTCTGCTTGACCAGCGATGGCGTCACCAGCCCGGTGATGTCACCGTTCACGCCCGGCGCTGCCGGTGCGATGGCAGGCGTGACCGGGGCAACAGGAAGGGCTGGTGAGGCAGCCAGCGTCGTGGGTACCGTCACCGGCGTGGGCGCTGCCGGTGCGTCCAGCGCGCGCAGGAACGGCGCATTCATGAAGCCGTCGGCCTGGCCATCGCCCTCGAGGTCGACCAGCGCCCACAGTCCCTCCCGTCCGATCACGTTCACCACGGTGCCCGAGGGCAGGGTGCGCTTCTCGGGAAAGTCCTGCGACGGGCCGCTGCGCAGGCGCAGGCCGTCGCGGGCGATCACCACGAAACGGCTGGATGAAGGCGCCTCCACTGGCGCCGTTGCGATGGCCGCGAGGGCCTGCGCAGCGGGCGCGGGCGTGACTGGCGCGGCCGCCTGCCGCTGTGTCTGCGGCACCGGTGCCGTGGTGGCGCCGGCCGGTTCCAGCCCGTCGAACACTGGCGAGCCCGGGCCGCCCGGCTGACGCAGCACCTGCCGGCGCTGCGTCTTGCCGGCCGCCTGCAGGCCCACGTGCACGCAGCGGCCCGCTTCGTGG
>CAMDXD010000056.1 GCA_945877995.1 Bordetella parapertussis | reverse complement strand
CCGGACTCGGGTTGGTTCCTGCTCATGTTCACTGCCTCCTCTGGAATGCCGCCGTCCGCGCCGCCTGGCCCGGACGTCCGGCCGGATGTTCGATGCCCCGGACTGCGGGGCGCAGCCACCGCCTCAGCGGAAGGCCTGCATCACGCGCTGGAACTCGCGATACCGTTCGGGCCTCAGCACGGTGTTCCTGCGATCGCGCCCGGCCTCGATCCGGAACGCGTCGAAAGTCGCGGTGATGTCCGCTTCGCGCATGCCGCGCGCGATCACCACCAGCCGGGTGCGGCGGTCGTCGTCGGGCCAGCCCTCGAGTTCGACCGGCTCGCTGATCACGCGCTGCACCGCATGGATCGCCACCGGACGTCCCTCGACATTGACGATGCCCTTCACGCGCAGCAGCCCGGCGCCGCGAAAGCCCGCAAGCAGGTTCAGCCAGAGCACCAACCCCGGACGGGTGACTTCGCCTTCGTGCACCAGAGACAGGGTGCGGATCGCCGGATCGGGTATCACGGGGACCGCAGCCGCCTGCTGCAACTCCTTCAGCCATGCCTGCGCATCGCGAGGCCCGACACCGGCCGACCATGCGCTCGCCTCGAGCAGCGCATCCGCATCTACCCGCCCATGGGCGGCGCTGAACACCCGGGCACCCGGGTTGAGGGCCGCCACCCGGCTGCGCAGCGCGTCGACCGTTGCGGCATCGGCGAGGTCGGTCTTGCTGATCACCACGGTATCGGCCACGGCCAGCTGCTTCATGGGTTCAGGATGACGCACGAGCGACTCTTCGCCCAGCAGCCCGTCGACGACGGTGATCACCGAGCGCAGGACGAAACGGCTGGCGATCGCCTCGTCGGTCAGCAGCAATTGCACGATCGGCACGGGATCGGCAAGGCCCGAAGTTTCGATCAGTACGCAGTCGAAGCGATGCTCCGGGCCTTCGTCACGGCTCGCGTCGAGATCGAGCAGGCGGGCGGCGATCTCGTCATGGACATGGCCGCAGACGCAGCCGCTGTCGACGAGGCGAACCCGTTTCGAGGGTGCCTCCATCAGTACATGGTCGACGCCGACTTCACCGTATTCCCCCACGACCACGGCAGCCTGCGACAGCGCCGCCTCGCGCAGGAGCCGATTGACCAGCGTGGTCTTGCCGCTTCCGAGGAAGCCGGTGATCAGCCACACCGGAACCGGCGCGGTGCCAGCCTGCTGCCGTTCGTCATCATTCTGGATCAAAAGCATCTCGCTTCCTGTTTCGACACCGAGGCTAGCGCGGGGGTCTCTCCGCGATCAATATGGCAGCGGCAATGCGACGCATAGGCCGCGCCTATGCGTCGTGGTGGAAGGCACGCCCAGCCTGCGCGACCCCGGGGGCTTCCGGCCGGCCTCCCTTCACCTGCGTTCGCCATAGCGTGCGTGCATCGCGCTCGAACGCGTACGGCGTTGCCCGGTGCAGCGTGCACCGGTTGTCCCAAACGACCAGGTCGCCCGCCTGCCAGCGATGCGCATGCACGAACGCCCGGCGCGTGATGAAGGCTTCCAGTTCATCGATCAGCGCCCGCGACGGCCCGGGGTCCATGCCGACCACATGCGACACCACGTCCTTCGCGACGAACAGCGCGGGCGCACCCGTTACCGGATGTCCGACGACCAGCGGATGCTGCACCGGAGGCACCCCGGCGACCTGTTCCGCGGTCAGCGGCGCACGGCTCGGATAGAGTGCGGAATAGTGGAAGTTCCGGTCGTGGACTGCGGTCAGGCCGGCAACGCGCGCCTTTGCCTCGTCCGACAGCGCTGCCCAGGCTGCGGTCGTGCTGGCAAACTCGGTATCCGCGCCTTCGGCAGGGCATTCCAGCCCGTAGAGCAGCGTCGCCAGCGCGGTGGCCGGCTTGTAGGACAGATCGGAGTGCCAGTGCATGCCGCCGAGGGTGATGCCGGCGGCGCTGCCGTCCCGCCGCTTCGCGTTCGACAGCACGCGCACCTGCGGCAGTTCGGGAAACACATGCTCGGTCATGTGGTGCACGTCGAGCGGGCCGAAGCGGGCGCTGAACGCGACGAGTTGCGCCGCCGTGAGCCGCTGCCCGCGGAAGACAATCACCGCATGCCTGTGGAACAGCGCCAGGATGCGATCGAACGCCGCATCGCCCAGAGGCAGCGCGAGGTCTACGCCGTGCACCTCGGCACCGAGCGGCGCGCCGGAAGGCGTTGCATGTATTTCCGCTGCGTCGTTGGCTACCGGCTTGCCTGCATCTGACATCCTGTCCTCCTGTCCTCCTGGGTGTGCCGTGGGACGACGGGCTGCCAGTCAGTACACAAGCCCGGCTGCGGCCTCGACGGGCAGGTCTTTCTCGGCATCGGCGAGCTGCTCGTAGAAAGAGTCGATGTATGCACGGAATGTCACGTCGTGGCGCGCCATCTCGGCGCTCCCGAAATCCTCTGCAGGAGGAGGCTGAAGGTCGAAATGGTCGCGGGTGTCCTCGCCGCGCACGAGCACGGCCGGCATGCGCCTGCGGCCGACGTAGCGGGTGTACGTCGGGATGTAACTGAGCGCGATGCCGATGCGCCGCGTGTCCGAAGCGTTCGGGCGCGACTGATGCACCACGCAGGTGTGGTGCAACGAGAACTGCCCGGGTTTCAGGATGGCGCGTTCGATCACTGACTGGTCGAAATGCTCGACGATGATCTGACCGGCGGTGTTCACGCTGTTCTTGATCAGGCCGCTCTTCTGCTGCAATGCGCCCCGAATATGGCTTCCGACCGCGAACTCGACCGGACCTGCCTGCTCAGTGACGTCCGACAGGGCTACCCAGGCGGTGACATGGTCAAAGGGCCGCAGGCCGAAGTAGGTGCAGTCCTGGTGCCATGCGGCAATTCCATCGCTGCGAGGCTCCTTGATGAAGAAGCGGGTCGTGTACAGCAGCAGGTTCGGCCCCAGCAGGGATTCCACCGCATCGAGGATCACCGGCGTGCGGGCCAGGTCGTCCATCCAGCGGCACATGATGTGCAGGTTCCCCCGGTACTTGCGGTCGATCGCCATCAGCGAGCCGCCCAGCCGTGACTCGGTCGCATCGAGCGCGGCTCGATAGTGCGCGACTTCATCCTGATCCAGCGCATCGAGCGGATGGAGGCATCCGTTCGCCCTGTAGTCCCGTGCCTGCGCCGAAGTGAGTCCTTGTGCCATGACCTTCCTCCTCCTCTGTTCAGTCTGCAGACTTGATGCCTGCTTCGCGCGCGGTTTCGCGGTTGATGCGCACGTCCTCGCGCACGAAGGCCGCCAGTTCGGCCGGTGTTTCCGAATAGGCATCGGCGCCCTGTGCCGCCAGCATCGCGCGCACGTCGGCGCGCGCGGTCGCCTTGCGCAACTCCGCCTCGAGGCGCTTCAGGATCGCGGCCGGAACGCCCGCGGGCGCGAATACGCCGTACCACTGGGAGGCCTCCGCACCCGGGAAACCCGCCTCGGCCATAGTCGGCACCTCGGGCATGTGCTGCGAGCGCTTCGGCGCGGCCACGGCGAGCGCGCGCAACCTTCCGGAGGGCACATGCTGCCTGGCCGAAATCATGTTCACCGCCATCAGGTGGACCTCGCCACCGACCAGGCCATTGACCGCGAAGCCGCCGCCCTTGTACGGCACATGCAGCATTCGAACCTTGGCCACGTTCGCGATCAGCGCGCCCGCCAGGTGGGTGCTGCCGCCCTGCCCGCCCGAGGCATACCGGTACTTGTCCGGATTCGCCCGCATCAGCGCGACGAGTTCCTTCATGTCCTTCGCCGGGACGGATGGATGCACGACGATCACGTTGTCGAGCACCGCGATGCGCATCAGCGGCGCAAAGTCCTTGTAGAGGTCGTACGGCGTCTTGCGCCCGAGGGCCTCGAGGATCGTGTGGTTGTTGCCCAGCATCCCGATCGTGTGTCCGTCGGGCGTGGCCTTGGCCAGCGCGTCGGCGCCGATGATCGCGCTCGCGCCCGGCCTGTTCTCGATCACGATCGGATGCCCCGTCGACTCGCTGACCGCATGGCCAACGATGCGCATGATCGTGTCATAGGACGCACCGGCGGGGAACGGCACGATCGCGCGCATCGGGCGCTGGGGAAAGGCCTGGGCGGATGCATCCTGCGCCAGGACAGCGCCGAGGAGGGCAAGAGCGGCCGTCGCACGAAGGGAGCGCCGTCGATGCCCGCTGCCCGCGGACGTGGGGGGCATGGGGGTCATGGGTTTCTGGCCCTCGTAAACGTCATCGGATCCATCTGAACCTCCTTGTGGCGGCTGCCGTTCATGCCTGCTGGCTGCCGTGGGCCCGGACCGTGGCCCGGCAACGGGAATCATTCGGCCTTGAGGCCGACCTCTTTCGCCATGCGGGCATAGCGCGCGAACTCGGCGGCCATGAACCTGCGCAACTCCGCTGGCGTGCTTGCCTGCACGTCGATGCCGAGGGCGATGAACCGTTCCTTCGTTTCCGCGTGGGCGAGGGACCTGCGCAGGGCGGCGTTGAGGCGGTCGATGATCGAAGCGTCGGTGCGCACCGGAACCACGACTCCCCACCAGGTGACCATGTCGAAGCCGGGCACGCCACTTTCGTCCATCGTCGGCAGTTCTGGCGCGACCGACGTCCGCTTCGCACTCGACGCGGCAATGGCACGCAACCGCCCTGCCTTCACATGTGCCGCCGTGACCGGCATGCTGGCGAACACGAAGTCGATATGGCCGCCAAGCAGGTCGGTCACTGATTGGCCAGTGCCCTTGTACGGCACATGGATCAGGTCGATCCCGGTCATCGAGCGCAGCAGTTCCGTGGTCAGGTGCGCTGGGGTTCCACTGCCACCGGAGCCGTATTTCAGGGTGCCTGGCCGGGCACGCGCAAGCGCGATGAGTTCGCCGACCGTCCTGGCCTGCAGCGAGGGACCCACCACCAGGATGGTCGGGCCGGTCGCTAGCAGCGTGACCGGGTCGAAGTCCCTGGCCACGTCATACCCAAGGCCGCCGTGGATATGCGGGGCGATCGCCAGCGGCGCGATGTTGGCCAGCAGCAGCGTATAGCCATCCGGGGCGGCACGCGCCGCGATCGCACTGCCCAGCGCGCCGCCGACCCCGGGCCGGTTGTCGATGAGCACCGGCTGGGCCACCTGCTCGGCGAGCCGGGTACCCACGGCCCTCGCAACCAGGTCGGATGAACCACCGGGCGGATAGGGCGCAATCCAGCGCAACGGCTTGGAGGGCCACGCCACGGCAGGTTGCGCATGCGCCAGCGCGGGCTGCACGAGGGCCGCAACGGCAAGCGCAGCCATTGAGCCGATCGCGACGGCGATGTCTACCCGGGTCGACACTCAGCCCGCCGTGCTGCATCGGGCGATCGCTTCCACGATCACCGCGTTGTCCCAGTCACCCTCGCCGCGGGCGGCGCAGGCTTCGAGCATCCGCGCATAGACCTCGGCGAACGGAAGCTGCTGGCCAGCGGCGCGCGCCTGGTCGATCATCAGGTGGAAGTCCTTCAGGCTCTGGTCGACCCGGCTCTGCGGATCGCGGAACTGCCGGCGTGCCATCAACGGCCCCTTGGTTTCCATCACGCTCGAGTACGCCGCCGAAGCGCGCGCGACGCCAAGGAAGGCCTCGCGCTCGAGGCCGAGGCGCTCCGCGAACACCAGGCCTTCGGCCATCGCTGCGCGGTTCAGGCCGAGGATCAGGTTCACCGCGAGCTTCGCGCGCGAGCCGTTGCCGACCGCACCCAGGTAATGCCGCTGCGGGCAGATGGCATCGAGAACCGGTGCGACCGCCTCCATCGTCGCACGCTCACCACCGACCAGGCCGACGCCTGCGCCGCCCGCCACCTGCCGGCTGGTGCCGGACACCGGAACCTCGAGCAGGCGCAGTCCGCGCGACGTCCCCCGCCGCTCGAGCGCCGCCAGGCGGTCGGGGTCGCAGGTGCTGGTGCAGATCACCACCGGCGCCGGTCCGCCGGCAGGCGTGGCGTCGAGGATGCCGCCCTCGCCTTCGATCACCGATTCGACCTGGTCGGTGTTGAAGACCGCGAGCACGATCGCGGGATATCCAGCGAGCGCAGCGATCGACGTGGCCACCCGTGCGCCGCGCTCGGCCAGCGCCGCCGATTTCGCCGTGTCGACGTCGAATACTGCTACATCGAAGCCTGCTTCGAGCAGGCGTGCACAGACGGCGCTGCCCATCAGTCCGGCTCCGACCACGCCTGCGCTTCGCCCTTCTGTTGCCATGACGCTGTCTCCCCTGGCCGATCTATTCGACGACGATGCCCACCTGCTTGACGATCCGCGCCCAGCGCACGGTGTCGTCGCGAACGAACTGGGCAAACTCCTTGCGCGATGCGCTGCCGGTCGGTTCGATGCCGGCAGCGGCCTGCCGCCGTTTCAGGTCGGGCGCCTGCAGTCCCTTGTTGGCTTCGACGAACAACCGGTCGGCGATCGCCGCCGACGTCCGGCCGGGGGCGAACAATCCGTTCCAGTTGCTCAGGCCGAAGCCAGCGAGCGTCTCGGACACCGCCGGGACGTCGGGCAGCAGCGCCTGGCGTTGCGGCGTCGTCACGCCCAGCAGGCGCAACCGGCCCGACTTGATGTGAGGCAGGCCGACCGCATAGGTGGCGAACATGAGCTGCAGGTCACCGGACATCAGGTCGACCAGCGCCGGCCCGCCTCCCTTGTACGGCACGTGCGTCATGTCGACCGAGGCGGCGCGCTGGAAGAACTCGCCGGCGAGATGGTCGGGTTGCCCGGTGCCGGAACTGCCGTAGCGTACCGGCTCGCCGCGCTTGCGCGCCCAGTCGATGAAGTCCTTGACCGTGCCTGCACCAGTCGACGGATTAACCACCATCACGTTGATGATCTCGCCCACCCGGCTGATCGGCAGGATGTCCCGGTCCGGATCGTATGAGAGCTTGCGATAGAGCGACGGGCTGATCGCGATGCCTCCGACCGTACCGATCAACAGTGTGTAGCCGTCCGGGTTCGCGCCGGCGAGCATCTCGGTGGCAAGCCGACCGCCAGCGCCCGGGCGGTTGTCGATGATGACCGGCTGCGCCATCTGCAACGCCAGTTGGTCTGCAA
This sequence comes from Bordetella parapertussis, assembly GCA_945877995.1. Classification (GTDB taxonomy): domain Bacteria; phylum Pseudomonadota; class Gammaproteobacteria; order Burkholderiales; family CAIKXV01; genus CAIKXV01. The sequence continues at coordinate 7,106 of CAMDXD010000056.1, read as the reverse complement.
GCGTGCGGCCGATCGTGTCGGCTGCGCCGCCGGGCGGGAACGGCACGAGGATGCGCACGGGCCGCGCCGGCCAGGTCGCAGGTTGAGCCGCCGCCGACTGCGCCAGCGGCCACGCCGATGCTGCCACCCATGCAACTGCTGCAAGGAATACCCTGCCGAACCTGTCGCCTGCTCGCATCTTCGTTCCTCCCCCGGGCGCACGCGCCTCAGGACTGCACATCGACCTGCACATCCGGGCAGCATGCATCGCGTGCCCGGCCGCTTGACGTCGACGCAGGCGTGCTGTCTCCTTGCGTCGTCAATCGTCCACCGGAGCCCGAATGGAACAGACCGGCGTCATCGATATCCATGCGCACTACTATCCCGAGCGCTACATGCAACTGTTCATCGAGCAGGGCGAGCGCCATGGCGCTCGCTACGCCGAAGGCACGCCGGGACCGCTGATCCACGTGGCCGGAGACATTCCGTCCGGCCCGATCACGCCGGAGTTCACCGACCTCGGGCTGCGACTGGCCGCGATGGACCGGCAGGGGGTGCAATGGCAGGCGCTGTCCCTGACCCAGCCGATGTGCTACTTCGACGATGCCGATTTCGCCTCGGCGCTCGCGCAGGCGTTCAACGACGCCGCAAGCGCCGCGCACCGGCTGCATCCGCAGCGGTTGCTGGGCCTGGCGACCCTGCCGCTCAACCATCCGCGCCGCGCGCTCGAGGAACTCGAACGCGCAGCCACGCTTCCAGGCATCCGAGGCGTGTACTTCGGTACCAACACCGGTACCCAGGAACTGTCCGACCCCAGCCTGTTTCCGATCTACGAACGCATCCAATCCCTTGGCCTGCCGCTGTTCCTGCATCCGGTGAGGCAGGTCGGCTTCGACCGGCTCGCGCCGTATTTCTTCCGCAACCTGCTCGGCAATCCGTTCGAGAACGCGCTGGCGGCCGGCCACCTGATCTTCGGCGGCGTGCTGGACGCGTTTCCCCAGCTCGAGGTCTGCCTGCCGCATGCCGGCGGTGCACTGCCGCTGATCGCCCCACGCATGGATGTCGGACACGGCTATCACGCCGCCTGCGCCCATCTGCCCAACCCGCCGACCAGCTACCTGCGCCGTTTCACCTACGACACCATCGGCCATTCGCCGGCGGTACTGCGGTTCCTGATCGATTCGGTCGGCAGCGACCGGGTGATGCTCGGCAGCGACTACTGCTTCAAGATGGGGCTCGAGCGACCGGTCGACACGCTGATGGGCGTGCCGGGGCTGGATGACGACGATCGCCAGCGCATCCTGAAGGGCACGGCCGGCCGGCTGCTGCGCATCGGGACGGCCTGAGCGGGCGTGCATCGGATCAGCCCGCCTGCGGATGCAGCACGATCTTGTGGGCTTCGACATCGCGTGCCTCGAGCAGCTTCAACGCGTCTTCCGCCTGGCTCAGCGGAAAGCGATGGCTGATGTACAGGTCCGGGTCGACCTTGCGGCTTGCGACCAGCTCGAGGCAGGGGGCGAATGCCTTGAAGTTGCCACGCGAGAAGTTGAGGTCGATCTCGCGGTCCTTGATATAGGCGATCGGGATCGTCGCCTTGTTCTCCGGGAAGGTGCCGACCACTGTCACCTGCCCGCCGCGCTTGACCATCGAGATCGCGTCGGTGACCGTGCGTTCCTGCAGGCCGCCGACGCATTCGACCACCTTGTCGAAGCCGTGGCCGGCTGTCACCGACAGCGCCCACTCGCGAAGGTTTCCATCGCGCGCATTCTTGCCGTGCGGGACGCCGAGTCGGGCCGCCATCTGCAGGCGGTAGTCGAGCAGGTCCAGGATCGTCACCTCGGCACCGAGCGACATCGCCACCAGCGCCGCCCCGAGGCCGATCGGTCCGGCGCCGATCACCGCGACCTGCTCGCCGGGCTGCGGCTTCACGCGGTCGGCCACCGCGTGGTAGCTGATGCCCAGCACCTGGACGGCGGACGCCTGGTCGTAGGTGACCTCGTCGGGCAACGGGTACAGGTTGAAGTCGGGCACCGCTGCGTACTCGGCGTAAGCGCCATCCTTGTCGAAGCCCATCGTGCGCAGCTTCTCGCAGATGTTGCCGCGGCCTGCGCGGCACGGACCGCAACTGCCACAGGCGAGGTCGATGTCGCAGCACACGCGCTGGCCGACCGAGAAGCCACGGATATCCTTACCGAGGGCGACGATCTCGCCAGCGAATTCATGGCCGAGGATGCGCGGGAAGGTCAGGCGCGGGTGCTTGCCGTGGAACGCGTGCAGGTCGGACCCGCAGATCGAACAGGCGTGGACCTTGACCACGACCTCGTTCGCCTCCGGCGCAGGGTCGGGCACCGATTCATACCGCATGTCCCCGCCGCCCCTGAGCATGATCGCTTTCATACCGATTCTCCGTTCCGGTGGATGCCGGCGCGCGGGTGCGCGTCCCGGTTGCGCGCATCGGGCGCCTCGAACGGACGATGGCCCCTGACCTGCGTTGCATGCAGCTCGCGCTCGGTGCCAGGATCGAACGGCCCGCGCTGGTGCACGCTGCAGCGGTTGTCCCACATCACGATGTCGCCCGGCCGCCATTCGTGCTCGATGATGTGGCGCTCGTCGAGCAGGTGCGCCCACAACTCGTCGAGCAGCGCCTCGGAATCCTCGATCGGCAAGCCGTTCACGTAGTGCTTCAGCCGGCGCCCGAGGAACAGGCTGTTGCTGCCGGTCTCGGGATGCGTGCTGGCGATCGGATGGGTCGGTCCGCTGGACCTGCGCACGTCGGTGACCTCGCTCGCACCGCGGCGCAGGTTTCGGTTGGTGTCGTACGCGGTGTCGTGCTTGATCGTGCGCCCGTGGATCAGGTCTTTCAGGCGTGCCGGCAGCGCGTCATAGCCGGCATAGGCATTGCAGAACCGCGTGTTGCCGCCCGAACCTGCTGGTGGCAGTTCGACCGCTTTCAGCATGCGCATGCCGGCGATCACCTCGCGGAACGAATAGTCGCTGTGCCAGATGACCTCGCCATCGCCCAGTTCACCGATCGGTATGCCCCCGACCTTGCGGTTCGACACCACGGTGATCTCGGGCGGGCCGTCGAAGTGCTGGTGGCCAGACCGCTCGCTCGCCGTCGGCGGCGTCTCCAGCGGACCGAAGCGGCGCGACACCTCGACCTGCTGGTCGTCCGGGAGATCCTGTCCGCGCACCAGCACCAGGATGTGGTCAAGGTAGGCCTGGTGGAGCACCCGGAACGATTCGTCGTCGAGCGCGCGCAGGTCGAGCCCGCGGATCTCCGCGCCCATCGCGCCAGCAAGCGGCACCACCTCGAGTTTCCCGAAGCGTCCGCTGATCGCAGACGGCGCTCTTGCAGTGGCTTGTGTCATGGTGGTCCTCCTCTTTTCAACAGGCCCGGTTCAGCGGATGCGGAACCGCTCCACCCGGGACTCGCTGACCTGCACGCCGAGCCCGGCTCCGTCCGGTCGACGCAGCGTGCCGCGCACGATCGGCACCGGCGTATCGCAGACGTCTTCGGCCAGGTAATGCTGGGTCACGTTCAGGCCCCAGTCGAGGTTGGGCGCGAGGCATCCGAGCTGCGCCACGGCCGCCGCGGCGATGCTGGATTCGGCCACCTTGCAGGCAAGGTTGATCTTCAGCCCGAGCGTGTCGCAGGCCCACATCGCCTGCACCGCTGGCCCCACCCCGCCAAGCTTGATGGTCTTGATGTTGGCGCCCTGGATGGCACCCATCCGGTGGAGCATGCGCAGGTCGGCGACGCTGCCGATCGACTCGTCTCCGTTGAGCGGGGTGTCGCACTCGCGCGCAAGTGCTGCCATGCCGTCGAAATCGTCCCCGGCCAACGGCTGCTCGATGAACATCAGGTCGGCCTCGCGCGCCCGCTGCGCGAACAGCCGCGCATCGGCGAAGGTCATGCCGGTATTCGCATCGGCACACAGAGAGATATCGGGTCCGAGGCAGCGGCGCACCTCGACCGCCGCCTCGGCTTCCTCGAGCGGAGGCTTGATGCCGATCTTCAGCTTGAAGAAGCGCCAGCCGGCAGCGAGTTCGCGCCGTGCCTCGGCGATGTCGTCCTCGACCTTCGGGTTGCCGAGCAGGTACATCGGCATGAGGTCCTCGCGCAGCGCGCCGCCGAACAGGTCTGCGAGCGAGACACCGAGGTGCCGTCCGACGAGGTCGGCCAGCGCCATGTCGACCGCACACTTGGCGCCGGTGTTGCCGACCAGCGCGCGTGCGCAACGGCTGGCGAGCGCAGCCCGCCGGGTGGCATCCTGCCCGACCAGCAACGGACCGAGATACAGGTTCACCGCCGCGACCATGCCGGGCAGCAGGTCTCCGGTCATCTGCGGTGCCGAGGACGCCTCGCCCCACCCGACAAGGCCGTTCTCGGCTTCGATGCGCACGAGCAGGTTCATCGATCGCTCGATCCGCTCGCCAGCCATCACCACCGGCTTCTTCAACGGCAACGCGACCGGGATCGGGTCGACGCGGCGGATCTTCAGCGGGCCGCTTGCCGAAGTTGCGGATTCCATCATCGTGGCACTCCTGAAGTTCACTCGCGCGGGGCCAGGGGGTCGGCCTCGGGGCTATTTGCATTCGTATCGGCACGCGCACCGCCCGCAGCCGAGATCGTGGCTGCGATCGAATGCGCGCGCCCGCCGTCGCGCGCCGAAGCCAGCGCCGCGTACACCGCTGCGAGCGCCTGTACGCCGTTGTGCGCAGAGATCTCGGGCTGGCGGTCGAGGACGATGGCCTCGGCGAACTGCTCCAGTTCATCGCGGAACATGTCGCCGGGAGGCACGACGATCTCCTCGCGCGTCGCGTTGCCCTTGCCCCGGTCTTGCACGAACAGCCGCGCGCCCAGGTGCAGGCGGCCTGCATCGCCCCAGTGCGCCTGGTCGACTTCGTAGAATGCACTGGCGCGGTCGCCGGTGACGCGCACGTCGTAACGCCCGGGGCTGGTCCAGCTGGAGACCACGCTGCCGCTCTTGCCGTCCGCAAACCCGACCGACACCAGCCACTGGTCCTCGACTTCGGCCGGCAGCGGCGAACGGTGCGCACAGCTCGCCGAGACCGACTGCAGGTCTCCGCCCAGGTAGCGCAGCGTATCGAACGCGTGGATCGCGATCTGGCTCAGGCATCCCCCTGGGGAGCGATCGCCGTACCAGCGCCAGTCTTCCGGGGTCAGCCGCAGTCCCCGGTCGTTGCAGAACGCTGCCTCGACCAGGTTGACTGTCCCCAGGCGACCCTGGTCGATGAGCGAGTGGATCAGGCGCGTGCCCGACAGGAAGCGTGCGCAGTGTCCGACGGCGATGCGCACGCCGTGCGAGCGCTCGAGCTGCGCCACCGCGATCCCGTCCTGCAGTGTGTTCGCGACTGGCTTCTCGATGTACACATGCTTGCCGGCGGCCGCTGCCGCACGGGCGAACGGCAGGTGCATCTCGTTGGGAAGGGTCAGCAGCACGCCGTCGATCGCCGGATCCTGCAGCACCGCCTCGTAGTCGGGCGCCGCCGGGATGCCGGTGGCCTCGACGAAGCGCGCGCGGCGCGCCGGATCGCGGCCGACGCAACAGGTGATGCGCAGCGTCGTCGACGCAGCCGCCGACCGCGCCAGCACCAGCCCCCAGGCCCCGGTGCCCACCAGGGCCAGCCTGACCGGGTGCCGTGCGCGCGAGTCAGCCATCTATTCGGCCTTGACGCCGGCATCGCGCGCGACGCGCGCCCATTTCTGGAGGTCCTTCTCGAGCAGCGCGCGGAACGCTTCCGGCGTGCTGCCGACGCCTTCGGCACCCAGCGCCGCGAACTGCTGCTTCATCTGCGGGTCGCTCACCGCCTTCACCGAGTGGGCATGCAGCTGGCGCAGCACGCCCGGCGGCAACCCCGCCGGCCCGAAGAACCCATACCAGGAACCGAGCTCATAGCCCGGCAGGCCCGATTCGGCGATGGTCGGGATGTCGGGCATCAGTTCGGAACGCTTCAGCGAGCCGATGCCCAGCGCGCGCACCTGGTTCGCGCGGATCGCGGCGGCCGACGCCGAGATCGAGTTCCAGGTCGTGGCGAGTTCGCCGGCGATGGTATCGGTCATCGCGGGCGGCAGCCCCTTGTAGGGGATGTGCACGCCCTTGAGGCCGGCCATCAGGTTGAACAGTTCATAGCCGAGATGGGCGGAACTGCCGATGCCGGACGATCCGTATGTGTAGAGCTTCGGTCTTGCCTTCGCCCAGGCGATGAATTCCTCGACGTTCCTCGCGGGCAGCTGGGGATTCACCAGCAGCACGAACGGCGCCTCGGCCAGCAGCGACACCGGCGTGAAATCGTTCAGCGGGTGGTAGGGCAGCTTCGGGTAGATCGCCGGATTCGTCGCATGGGTGCCAGTGGTACCCATCAGGATCGTGTAGCCGTCGGGTGCCGCGCGCGCGACGAGATCGGAGCCGATGATGCCGGAGGCGCCGGCCCGGTTGTCGGCAAGCACTGCCTGGCCGGTCTGCTCCTGCAGCTTGCGGCCGATCAGACGGGCGAAGATGTCGGCGCCGCCACCGGCCGGAAACGGAATGATCAGGCGGACGGACTTTGCCGGATAGTTCGCGCCAGCCGGCTGCCCGAGCGCAGGATCCGCCTTCGCAAATGCAGCCAGCCCGATGGCGGCCAGCGCGGCCAGGGCGGCATTCGGGACAGTGAAGGCTTTCATGTGCGCTCCGGCAGATTCGGGAACCGGAGCGACCACCCCGGGCGGACCGCTGCAGGGCAGCGTGGCATTCACCACCGCCTGCGACGGCAATACCCGGATACCGGCGACTGACCCTCAATCGCAGGCATCCCGGCAGCCCGGGGCACCTCCTCCAGTCAGGGCTCGGAGGTGTATCCCTCCGTCACCACTGCGACACACCATACGACCGCCGCTTCAGTAGAGCAATGCGCTCGCAGTTATGGATGCCATAGCTGGCGTCTATGCTGATCAATCTGCCCTTATTCCAGCCTCGCGGATGACGCGGGTCCACTTCGCCAGTTCCGATTTCATGTATGCAGCCGCGTGCACGGGGGTACCGCCAACGACGTCGAATCCATTGGTTGCAAACCGTTTCGCCATGTCCGCTTGCGCCAGGGACGTATTGATGTCGGCGTTG
>CAMDXD010000055.1 GCA_945877995.1 Bordetella parapertussis | reverse complement strand
CCGACGGCGCTCGATGTCGCCTCCATCGCCCGTCATCAACCGCACCCCGATCGTCGAGCGCGCCACACCCCGCCCGATGACCGATCCCGATGCGCCAGGATGCGCGCAATCACACCGAGGTCCTCGATGCTCGCCACGATCTTCAGTCGAACGTGACCGCCCACCGGAGCTCCAAGCCTCCGGCGAGTATTCGGCGCTTCGGTACGCCTTTCGGCGGTGGCGACCACTACTACGGCGAGGGCGTCCAGTCGGCGATCTCGGACACCGTGCAGGGCTGGTTCGACACAGCCAGCGGTGCAAGGCGTGCAGCCGGCGTCACCTGGACGAGCCTGACCTTGCTGTTCGGTCCCTCGCCATCGAGCACGAATTCGACCCGGGTACCGGAGGTCAGGTTGAACCCGCGCTGGTGGTACGGATTGCGGAACCATTCGCGCTTCATGCCATCGGCTTCGATCCGGGCCTGGATGTTCGGGTGCCAGCGCGCCACCAGGTCGCCGAACGTGAGGTTACTGGTGTAGAAGAAGCGCCTGGACGGTCCCGACCCGTCGCATTTCGGATCGCCGGTGGTGCGCAGTCCGTCGATGGCCAATTCTTCGAGGTCGGGCACGCCGAGTTGCGCGGCCGTGGGCGGGTTGCGTGCCAGCGCCGCCCCGATCGGCTGGTGTCAATCGGGAACAGCACGGCCCGACTATTCCACGGAGATCCCGGCCCGGGCAATCAGTGCCTTGAAAGACAGGGTTTCAGTTCGCAAGAGGCTGCCGAACTCGCCCGCCGTGCTCGCGGAAGGGGTGAAGCCCTGCTCAGCCAGCAGCTTCTGCACGACCGAATCCTGCAGCGCGCGAACGAAGTCCCGGTTCAACACCGAGACTATCTCCGTCGGCAACTTAGGGGGTGCAATCACCCCGGTCCAGGATCCGAAGGTCGCCGCGGGATGGCCGAGTTCACGCAGCGTCGCCACTTCAGGCATCTGCGCTACGCGCTGCTCGTTGGTCACCGCAAGGACTTTCACGCGGTTCGCCTTGATGAACGCGAGGACCGACCCGAACGACGTGAACATCACGTCGACACGCCCGGCCGTCACGTCCACAAGGGCTGGTGCGACGCCCTTGTAAGGCACATGCAGCATGTCGACATCCATGACGCTCTTGAACAGTTCGCCTGCCAGGTGCGGGGGAGACCCGACCCCAGCGGTCGCAAAGCTCAGCTTGCCTTGCTGGGCACGCGCGAGCTTCAGCAGCTCTGCAACGCTGTTGACACCCAGGTCGGGCCGCGTCACCAGCACGATCGGCGTATCGGTCAGCTTGGCCACCGGCGTCATGCTGGACGCATCGAGCCCGGATTTCGGATAGAGGCTCGGATTGACCGTGATCGTGGTGCTCGCGATCATCAGGGTATGGCCGTCAGGAGCCGCCCCGGAAACCAGCTTCATCGCGGTGAACGGGCCCGGGTGGTACTCGATCACGAACGGGTGACCGAGCGTTTTTTGCACGTGCGCCGTCACGATGCGCGCGACGATGTCGATGGCACCGCCCGGCGCCGTCCCAACGAGCAACCGGACTGGACGATTCGGGAACTCTGGAGTCTGTGCCGCAGCGGGTAGCGCCGTCATCAACGCGGCGCACATCACGGCACGCCGGCGCACAAGGAGCACTCGTCTTTCATGCATCTTCACAGTGACCTCCTACAGGAAAACCTCCAGGTTCCCTTCAGCCAGGCGCGCCGGATACATCGGCAGCGGACGCAGCCCGTGAAGTTCCTCGCCCTGCCGCTCGAGGTCGAAGCGCCAACCGTGCAGCGGACAGGTGAGGACGAACCCTTCCAGTTCCCCACGATGCATCGGGCCGCCCGAGTGAGGACAGAAATCGTCGAATGCGAACAGCCGCCCTTCCACCGTGATGACGACGATCTGCCTGCCGCCTGCCTTGAACATCGCAGCACCGTCAGCCATCTCGTCCGCCCGGCAGCCGTGGCGCCATTGCGCCGGTGCGACCTGAACAATCGCCTCTGGTGCTGCCGTCGTACGGCCTGTGGAATCGTCCATGCAAACCCTCAGAGGTAGACCGCGTTCTGCACGAAACTGCGCACCATTGTCTCGTCCCAGCCGCGCTGCTCGATGGATGGCCTCAGCATTGCCATCGATGCATCAAGGTCGTCGAGGAGACGCAGCTTCTTGAGCGGCTCGTCGTAGATGATGCCAAGCGATTCGGCGACCAGGCCGAGATAGTGTTGCACCCTGACGGGATGCACCAGCTCCATCTTCAGGTGCTGGCGGTAGCAGGAGTGGTAGGGCATCGCGATCGTGTCCGCACCGAGCGCCACCGCCTGCTCGAACATCCTCGCCTGGTCATCGGCGGGCATGGGCTTGATCGTCTGGCAATGGATCCCCGGTCCGAAGCGGTCTTCCATGTGCACCACCTGCAGGCCAGGGATTGCCTGCAGCACCGCACGCATGTTCGATCCGTCGGCGATGCGAGCCGGATCGGACGTGTGGTGGTGCACGACCACCCGGTGCTGGACCGGCCGTAGCAGCGGACGCAGCTCATCGAGGAAGCGCGGCAGGAGTGCGGAGAAGTTCGCGATCTCGTAGAGTGTCGAGGGCAACCTGAACTTCTCGAACACCTCATCGCAGTCGGGGCATACCGACACAAGCAGTTGCGGCTTCACGCGCGCAAAGCTCAGCTGGGCAAGCTTCGCATTGCGCGCTTCGAGGTCCGGGTGCCCCATGTTGAACTGCCGCGATCCGCAGCAGCTCTCGGCCCCCCCGAAGACAACATGGCTCTTGCCAAGGCGTTTCAGGATCTCCTGGGCGATGTAGGGGATGAAAAGCGTGTAATGCGCATTGCACGAGACATGCAGAACAATGTCAGCGCTCAGTGCCTCGCCGGAGCGCAGTTCGGTGACGTAATCCAACCCTGCCTGCGGAAGCAGTGCGCCGAGCGTCCGGTTCTGTTCATAGCCACGTGCATAGCTGCGCCGGACCGGAATGTTCCGGAGCATGTTGGTTGCCGGGTTCATGGAAGAGGCTCCCTTTACTTCGCCGGCGTATCGAACGCATCGATGAAATGCGCAGCCTCGACCAGCTTCTTCCCGGCGATGCGCCCGATACGGTCGAGTTCAGGAATGTTTTCCGGCTTGTCCATCGCCTCGAGGTTCTTCAGCGCCTTCGCGCCGAGCGTCTCGCCGAGGTTTTCGGCGCACCACGCTTCCTGCAGCAGCACGTTGTAGCGCAGGTAGCTGAGCATCGGCGCGCCCCCGAGCGGCGGCTGCGCCTTGCCCAGTTCGCGGTCGATGCTGCGCGCAGTGGGGCTGTTCGAAAGCCACTGCATCACCGTCTCGACCTGGTCTGCGCAGTCTTCCATCAATGCGCTGAGCGACATCACGGCATGGATCGCCGCAGTCGCCTTGATGATGCCGGCATGGCCCACCTCGGCATCGGCCTTGCCGGTACCGACCGACACCACCAGCATCCGCTCCTCGCCCACGGGCCAGTCCAGGCGGTAGCCTTCCATCGTCGCCGTCATCAGTGCCTGCAGCGCCGGGTTGTTCGACGGCGTCACGCCGCCGTCGACGAAGTCGCCAACCACCGCCTTCAGCCCGCCGGACGCGCGCCCGATGCGCAGGGTCTCGGGATCGAAAAAGTAGGGTGCCGCCGTGCTCGCGCGCACCACCTGCCAGAGCGGGTATTCGGCATTGGGAATAGTCGTCGACCGCGTGCCGCCGCGGAAGTAGCGCGCCTTCGGGTTGTTGGTGATCGGCCACGCGCTGCCGGTATCCAGCCGCTTGGTGATCACCAGCAGGCCGGTGCGGAAATCCGTGCTTTCCATCGTGCGCTCGCCGAGCACGCCGATCAGCGCTTCGCGCACCTTGTCGCCGTCGAACTTGGCGCGCAGTGCACCCCAGCGCAGCAGGCTGCGCTTGAACACGACGTTACCCAGGGCCATGTAGTGGTCGTGCACCTCGTCGACGCTCATGCCGAGCGACAGTGCCGCTGCGATGATCGCGCCGGTGGAGGTGCCGGCCATCAGGTCGAAGTAGTCGCATAGCCTGAAGTCGGGGTCTCCGCCATGGCGTGCGCGCAGCAGGGTCTCGATCTCACGCAGCATGCCCAGGGTCAGCACGCCGCGCAGCCCGCCGCCATCGAGCGCCAGGATGCGCTTGGGGCCAACCTTGGGATCGAGGTGTTCGGCGAAGGTTCTGTAACGCGCCATGGCAGGCTCCTTTGCGGCTCGGGACTGCATTCTTGCACGGGCGCGGCGGCGGTTCCAGACGCGCGGTGTCAGGGGCGGATGCGCTATCCTCGACGGCACAAAAGAGGAGGCCACACCATGCCGACGCATCCGAACGTCGTCCTGTTCAGCGTCCACAAGGACGCAATGGACGCAGCCGTGCGTGCCTTCGCCAGCGACTGGCCGGAGGCCCGCACCAGCAACCTGCTCGACGACAGCCTGTTCAGTTGGGTGCGCGAGGCCGGCGGCGTCGTACCGGAGATGTATGACGCGTTCCGCACGCTGGTCCGCTACTCGATCTCGCGCGGCGCCGAGGGTATCGTGTTCACCTGCTCCGCCTTCCGCGACGTGATCGACGCCTGCGCGAAGGAGTTCCCGATTCCGATGATCGGGCCGAACGAGGCGATGATCGAACAGGCGCTCGAGGCCGGCTCGAAGTTCGCGGTAATGGCCACCGTCGGGCCGACGATCCCGTCGTTCTCGGCCGAGATGCTGGACGTCGCGGCCACGCGTGGTCGGAAGATCGAACTCGTCCCTTACGTGGTCGACAGTGCGTTCGACGCGCTCGCTGGCGGTGACGCGCAGCGCCACGATGCACTGGTTGCCGAGAAGGCGTGCAGCATCTCCGGCTGCGATGCGATCGTGCTCGCCCAGTTCACGCTGTCGCGGGCGGTACCGGCCGTGGCCGGGGTGAGCCGCCTGCCGATCTTCAACTCCCCCGGCGCTGCGGTCGCCAAGATGCGCCGACTGCTCGATCGGTGACGGGCACGGCGCGCCTGCCCGGGCGCGCCAGTCTCCGGTACAGTCCGCTTGACGATCGTGCATGAGCACGGCATCCGGAGGAGTACATGAAGAAACCGCTGTCCCGTGCAGCCGCGCTGCTGGCTGCCTGTGCCGTCCTGCCCTCGGTGGCCATCGCCCAGGCCTGGCCTGCCAAGCCGGTGCGTGTCGTGATCCCCTGGCCTGCCGGCGGCTCGAACGATATCGTCGGTCGCATCGTGATGCAGGAACTGTCGCGCACCCTCGGTCAGCAGTTCGTGATCGACAACCGGGCCGGTGCATCGGGCGTGGTCGGTGCAGACCTGGTGGCCAAGACGCCGGCCGACGGCTATACGCTGATGGTCCATTCGACCACCCATGTCGGCAATGCGCACCTGTACGGGAAGAAGCTGACCTACGACACGATGAAGGACTTCACCGGCGTCGGCATGCTCTCCTCGCAGCCGGGGGTGCTGACAGTCCACCCCGCGCTGCCGGTGAAGACGCTGAAGGACTTCATCGCACTGGCCAAGGCGAAGCCGCTCCAGATCAACTATTCCTCGTCGGGCAACGGCAGCGCCCCGCACCTGCAGATGGCGCTGCTGATCTCGATGGCGGGCATCGACATCACCCATGTGCCGTACAAGGGGGGCGCGCCGCAGGTCGCCGCGCTGCTGGGGGGCGAGACCCAGGCCTCGTTCGCCACCATCGGCACGGTGATCAGCCAGATCCAAGCAGGGAAGCTGCGGCCGCTCGGCGTCGGCTCGGCTGCACGCACGAAGGCCATGCCGGGCGTGCCCACCATTTCGGAGGCGGGGCTGCCCGGCTACGACATGAACCCGTGGATCGGCGTGTTCGCCCCGGCCGGGACACCGAGGACCGTCATCGACCGGCTGAACACCGAGATGAACCAGGCACTGTCGATCCCGGAGGTGATGTCCACCCTGGCGAAGCAGGCACTCGATCCGGCACCGACTACGGTCGACGAGTTCAACCGCATCCTGCGCGTGGACTTCGAGAAGTACGGCAAGCTGATCGCGCTGACCGGCGCGAAGATTGAATGAACGCTGGTCGAAAGAATGCCCTGGCGCGACGCACGAGAGGCTTCCATTGAGCGCAGCACACGGCGGAATCCCCGGCGCCGAGGGCGCCACGGTGGCCCAGGCGCGATTCGCGTCTGCACTCGCGTTCGACCAGTTGCCGGCGGAGGTGGTCGAGCGCACGAAGACCTGCGTGCTCGACACCCTCGGTTGCTGCCTGTTCGGGTCGACGCAGCCGTCGGTGCGCAAGCTGACCGCCATGGTCGCCGGCGAAGACAGTGGCGGCAGCGCGATCCTCATGGGGACTGCACGGCACGCCAGCGCCTCGATGGCGGCACTGGTCAATGCCACCGCCGCGCACAGCTTCCAGCTCGACGAAATCCACATCCAGGCCACGCTGCACCCCGGCTCGGCCGCGCTGCCGGCGGTGCTGGCCGTGGCGCAGTGCGCCGGACGGCCGGTCAGCGGGCGCGAGGCGATCACGGCGCTGGTCGCCGGCTACGAGACGGCGCTGCGCACCGGAATGGCTGCGCGCGGCTCCATCTTCACGCGCGGCTATCACAACCAGGGCGCCACCGGCGCGCTGGCCGCGGCGGTCGCGGCCGGGAGACTGATCGGCCTCGATGCGCTGCAGATGCAGCATGCGCTGGGCATCGCCGGCTCGCAGGCCGCCGGGCTGATGGCCGTGCAGGAAGGTGCGATGGCGAAGAGCTTCCACTGCGGGCGCGCCTCGCAGGGCGGTGTCTATGCCGCGAAGCTCGCCGCCCTCGGCTACACCGGCATCCCGCAGGTGCTGGAGGAACCGTACGGCGGCTTCCTCAGCACCATCGCCATCCCGGCGCAATGCGACGGCACGATGCTCACGGACGGGCTGGGCGAGCGCTGGGAGATCCTGAACGTCGGCTACAAGCCGGCGCCGGCCTCCAACGGCAGCGTGAGCGCGATGACCGCCCTCGACACGATCATGCGCGAACACGCGATCGACGCGGGGCAGATCGAGCGCATGACTGCGCATGTCAGCAGCAACACGCTGGGCCATTGCGGCTGGGAGTACACCCCGGACAAGGTGCAGGGCGTGCTGGCCGCGCAGATGAACCTGCGCTACGGGTTGGCGGTGATGGCGCTCGAACGCGAGGCCACCGCCACCCAGTTCGCCCCGGAGCGCCTGTTCGCACCGGCGACGATGGCCTTCCTGCCGCGCATCCATGTCGCGCACGAGCCGAAGTACGACGGCCACGGCGGCATCTATCGGGTGGCGTGCCGGCTGCAGGTGCAGACCCGGGACGGACGCCTGCATGAGACCGAAGTGCTGTTCCGCAAGGGCAGCAACGAGGACCCGATGACGGCCGCGCAACTGCGCCACAAGTTCCTCGGGCTGGCCTCCCCGGTGCTCGGCGAAGGCCGCGCCCGAACGCTGGCCGATGCGGTCGACCAGCTGGATACGCTCGACGCCCTCGACACCCTGTCGTCGCTGCTGGCGGTCAACTGAGTGAGCGTGCGCTCACATCAGGACATCGCGCTACCATCCTCGCATTGAGGGCGAACGTCACCTGGGCTGCCATCGGCGCGCCCGCGACCGACGGCGCCCGGACAGCGACCTGAGGAGACCCAGTGGCCAACGACAAACTGAATGCCTACAACATCTTCGACCTGCGCGAGCAGGCGCTGCGCCGGGTGCCGAAAGGCCTGTTCGAGTTCACCGACCGTGGTACCGAAGACGAGGTGTCGCTGAAGAACAACCGGTCTGTCTTCGACGGTATCCGCTTCAAGCCGCGCACCCTGGTCGACGTGTCCAAGCGCACCCAGGCCACCACGATCTTCGGCGTCAACCACAAGATGCCGCTGGTCATCGCCCCGACTGGCGTCGCCGGCCTGATGTGGTACGAGGGCGAGGTCGCGCTGGCAAAGGCGGCCCGCGCGGCCGGCATCCCGTTCACGCTGGCCACCGGTTCGGTGACGCCGATGGAGAAGGTCGCGAAGGAAGCCGGCGGCGACCTCTGGTTCCAGCTCTACATGTGGCCCGACCGATCGCTGTCGCATGAACTCGTGATGCGCGCGCGCGATGCCGGCTACAAGGCGCTGATCGTCACCGTCGACGGCGTGTCTTCGGGCAACCGCGAATACAACATCCGCAACGGCTTCACCATCCCGTTCACCTTCTCGACCCGCAACATGGTCGACATGATGAAGCACCCGGCCTGGCTGTTCGGCACGATGGCGCGCTACCTCGCGACCAGCGGCATGCCGACTTACGCGAACTACCCGGCCGCCGCGCGCGCGAAGCTCACCGCCGGCCCCGTGGGCCGCTCCAGCCTGCGCTCGGACTCGATCAACTGGGACGACCTCGACGCGCTGCGCAAGATCTGGCCGCACAAGCTGATAGTGAAAGGCATGCTCGACCCGGCCGATGCGGTGCGCGCAGTCGAGCACGGTGCCGACGGCATCGGCGTGTCGAACCACGGCGGGCGCAACCTCGACGGCATCATCTCGCCGATCGAAGCCCTGCCCGAGATCGTCGATGCGGTCGCTGGCCGCGCGACCATCTTCATGGACAGCGGCGTGCGCCGCGGCAGCGACGTGGTGAAGGCGCTCGCACTCGGCGCCGACGCGGTGATGGTCGGCCGTGCCACGCTGTACGGCGTGGCGGCGGGCGGCGAAGCCGGCGCCGCGCGTGCGCTGGAGATCTTTCGCGACGAGATCCACCGCGTGCAGGCGCTGCTCGGGGTACACCATCTCGGACAGCTCGGCCCGCAGTACCTGAAGCTGGTCGACCCGACCCTGCGTGCGCCGAAGTACGTGCGCCGGCCGCTGCAGGCCGTGCCTGCCGATCCAGCGGCCGCGGCCGTCGCCGAGGCCGCCAAGCCGCGCTGAACGGCAGCCCCAGGCGCATCGCCGCCCCACCCGATGGAGCCAGAGAAGATGATTACCGTATCGCCCGCCGTACTCGCCGACCTCGCCCCGACCGGCACGTTTCGCGCCGGCATCAACATGTCCAACTTCCTGCTCACCGCCCGCGCGCCGGACGGCGAGGCAATCGGCGTCGCGCTCGACCTCGCGCATGAACTCGGCCGGCGGCTCGGCGTGCCGACCGAGATCGTCGAGTTCCCCAACCCGGGCAAGCTGGCCGAAAGCGCGGATAAGGGCGTCTGGGATGTAGGCTTCCTCGGTGCCGAGCCGGCGCGCGCGGTGCTCATCGATTTCTCCGCGGCCTATGTCGAGATCGAAGCGACCTACCTGGTACGCGACGGTTCGCCGCTGCAGTCGATCGCCGATGTCGACCGCGATGGCGTGACGGTGATCGTGCCGGCCAAGGCCGCCTACGGACTGTGGCTGGCGGCCAACCTGAAGCACGCGAAGCTCACCGGGGTCGACATCGCCGATACGGCCGCCCGACGGTTCGTCGAGGAGAACTTCGACGCACTGGCTGGCCTGAAGGACCGGCTGACCCAGGACGTGGAGAAGATCCCCGGCACGCACCTGATCCCCGGGCAGTTCGCAGCCGTGCAGCAGGCGGCCGGCACACCGAAGGGTCGCCCCGCCGGCAACGCCTACCTGTGCGATTTCATCGAGGACGTGAAGGCGTCCAGCCTCGTCGCGAAACTGATCGACAGGCACGATGTCGGGCACGGGCTGGCGGTAGCGCCGCCGCGCTGAGGGGTCAGTCTGCCGGGCGCCCCGGCAGCGCCAGCAGGTCTCGATGCCCGACCTGCAGCGACAACGCGCCTGCCGAAACCTGCGACCTGCGCAGCGCGGCCCATTCGTCGAACGTGCCCGCGGCGTCTGGGTCCACCTCGCGCGCAACGGCGGTCGATTCGTCGATCATCCGCAACAGCATGTCCTGGCCCGGTGCCCCGCTGTTCCGATCCACGCGCCAGTCGGCCGGCGCAGCACCGGTGAGGCAACCCCGGGCATCGAGCAGGGCCTGCAGGCTGGCGACAGCCTCCGCACCGAGCGACGCGCCAAAGCCCTTGTCTCCCTGCTGGTGCCGTTCGAATGCAGCGGCGATCGCGCGATCGCCATCGGACGCAGGCTGCCATTCGCGCCGTCCATCGACCGTGAGTGTCGCCAGCAGCGGCAGCGACGCGGCGACGATGCGATCGGCCAGCCGCTCGAGCCAGGCCTCCGATACCAGGTCCAGGAAGGCGGTGGTGGTCACCCCGTCGAACGAGGCGAGCTGCAACTGGTCAAACGAGCCCTGAAGATCGAGACGGCGCGCGCGCACGCGCCACTGCGCGTGGCCCGTGTCGATCACCAGGCCGCCCTCGGCGACGCTGCAGCGCCAGCCGCGCGAAGCGGCCCAGCGGCCGAGTTCACGCGCCTGCGCGGCGATCAGCTCCGGATCGTGGTCGACCAGCAGCCAGTCCTGGTCGCCGGGCAGCAGCGGCGCCAGCACGCGCAGGTTCGAACCGGTGCCTGCCGCGAGATCGACGAGACGGCAGGCCTGCGGCCGCCAGCACACCAGCCTCGATGCCGACGGCACCCGGTTGCGCCGCGCGGCACGGTCGACCACGGCCTCGGTGAATCGCGCGGCCAGCGCACCGTCGCGCGCGGCGGCATCGAACGGCTCGCGCAGGGCGAGCCAGCCGGCGTCGAAGCCGCTCATGCTGCGAGCCGATCGGCGGCTTCGGTCCAGCGCCGCACGGCGGCCGGCCAGTCGGGGAGCTCGGCCGCGGCCTCGCGCGCACCGTCGGACAACCGCTGGCGCAGCGCGTCATCGACCATGATCCGGCGCAGCGCACCGCGCAGGGCATCGACATCGCCGGGCTCGACCAGCAGGCCCGCCGTCGCCGGAACGGTATCGGGGATGGCACCGGCGGTGGTGCCGATCACCGGCAGTCCATGGGTCATAGCTTCCGCGTAGGCCATGCCATAGCCTTCGTGGCTGGAGGGCAGCACGAACACATCCGCGTCGCGCCAGGCCGCAGCCAGCGCATCGGGTGACTGCTCACCGGCGAGCGCGATGCGCTCGCCCAGGCCGTGGCGGGCGATCGCGGCGCGCACCTCGGCGACGGCGCCGGAATCCCGTTCCAGGCTGCCGATGCAGGCAAGCCGCCACGGCAGCGCCGTCAGCCCGGCCAGTGCTTCGACCAGCAGCCGGTGTCCCTTGCGCGGCACGACGCTGCCGATCGACAGCAGCCTCAGCGTGCCGCCATCACCCGCACGCGCCGGCTGGCGCGAAGCGCCCTCCGGCGGGCGCTCGGTGCCGGGCGGCGTGACCACGATGCACGCCGTGTCGACGCCTGCGTCCGCGAGGCAGCGCGCCGTGTGCGCACTCGGGCACAGCAGCCCGCGCAACATCGGCCACAGCCTGCGCTCGATGCCGGCCATGCGCTCGGCCATCGCTGGCGCAATACCGGTCTCGAGCGACAGCGGATGATGGATGAAGCCGAGCAGCCGCAGGCGCCGCGCCTCGACCTGCAGGCAATCGGCGAAGCCCGGCAGCGCGAGCCCGTCGATCACGGCGAGGCTTCCATCGGGCAAGTCATGCAGCGCATCCGAGGCAGCCGAGCGCGCAGCCGCGTCCGCATCGGGATAGGCGCCGGGCAGTTCCACCACGCGCACGCTGCGCCCCGATGCGCGCAGGCCGTCGACCACCCGTCGGTCGAACAGATAGCCGCCGGTGAACTGGTCCAGTGCGCCGGGTACGAGCATTGCAAGAGGCGATCCCACCCGCGCCACAGGCGATCCGGTCAACGCAACACGCCTTCGAAGCTGGCCCAGGCGACCGGCGACTCGCGCAGCGTCACCCGCATGGATGCCAGCTGTCCCGCCGTCCCGGGGCCGACCTCGCCAGCGGCGATGCGCGCCTGCATGCGGCGAAAGATCTCGCCAGCCATGAACTCGGTGGTGGTGTTGCGGCCGGCCAGTTCGGGCAGCGTGTCGAGGTTCTTGTAATTGAGCCCGGCGAGCACGTCACGCAGCGCCTGCAAGGCCAGGCCGATGTCGCACACCAGCCCGTTCGTGTCGAGCTCTGCGCGGCGCAGCTCGATCTCGACGCCGTAGGTGGCGCCGTGCAGCTGCTGCGCCGGGCCGAAGATCTCGCCGTTGAAACTGTGCGCGATCATGATGTGGTCGGAAACGGCAAGGCTGTACATGCGGGTACTCCAGGATCAGGGATAGGTCACGACGGTGCACAGCGCACCATCGGGTGAATGGGCGAGCCGCGCCATCGCGCACGGCAGGTCGTCGAAGCCGACCCGCGCCTCGACCAGCGCATCGAAGGCGTCGTCGGCCAGCAGGTCGAGCGCCAGCGCCATGCGACGCCGGGTGTCCCAGCGCGCACGCTGCGCGGTGGCGACCGCCCCGACCTGCGACGAGCGCAGCACCAGCCGGCGGCTGTGGAAGGACTCCCCGAGCGGCACCGGCACGCTGCGATCGCCGTACCAGCTCATCTCGAGTACCGTGGCCTCGAAGCCGGCGAGCGCCAAGGCCGTCGCGAGCCCGTCCGGATGGCCACTGGCATGCACGACGATGTCGCGCTCGCCGGCTGCATCGCCTGGCAGCACATGGCGCAGTCCGAGCCTGCCGGCAACGTCGGCACGGCGGGCATCCGGGTCGACCAGTTCGACCTCGACACCGGGGATGCGCGCGGCGAGCGCGGCGACCAGCAGTCCGACCACGCCCGCGCCCACGACGGTGACGCGGTCGCCCAGGCGCGGACCGGCGTCCCACAGGCCGTTGACTGCAGTCTCCATGTTCGCGGCAAGCACCGCGCGCGGTGCCGGAAGCGACGCGGGCAACCGGGTGACCCATCCGGCAGGCACGACATAGCGGTCCTGGTGCGGATGCAGGCAGAACACGCGCTGCCCGACCAGTTCGTCGACACCGTCCTCCACCACCCCGACCGAGCAGTAGCCGTACTTCACCGGCGCCGGAAAGTCGCCCTGCTGGAACGGGCAGCGCATCGCCTGCCACTGGCTCGGCGGCACCGCACCCCGGAACACGAGCGATTCGGTGCCGCGGCTGATGCCGCTGCACAGGCTGCGCACCCGCACCTCGCCCGGCCCGGTCCGCGGCAGCGGCGCATCGCGCAGTTCGCCCTGCGAAGGACCGGTGACCCAGAACGCACGCGCGGCGGCAACTCGGGTATCGGCCCCGCTGCCGCCGTTCGCGATGCCCTCAACCATGGGCACCCTGGCCGGCATCGACGAGCGCTTCGAAATCGCATTCGATCATCACGTCATCGCCCAGCATCACGCGCCGGGTGCGCGGGCGCAAGCTCAGCCCGAGATCGCTGATCTCGGGCAACGTGATCGCGGGGCGTCCTGAGCCCAGGATTACTGGTGCCACGGTGATCTGCAGCCGATGCAGCGCGCCCGCCTCGAGGAATCGCGACACGGTGATGCCGCCGCCTTCGACCAGCAGCCGGTGCAGCCCGCGCAGGGCGAGGACACGGCAGATATCCCGGGGATCCAGGCCGCGTACGCCGCATTCGATCGGCACGACCTGCGCATGGCCGACGCATTCGCCTTCCTGTCCGCGGCCCGCCGCCACCAGCAGCAGCGTCGGCGCGGCATCATCGACGAACACGCGCTGCGTGCCATCGAGGCGCCGCTCGGGATCGATCACCACCCGCACCGGATGGCGGCCAAGGCAGCGACGCACGGTCAGTTGCGGATCGTCGTGCAGGACGGTGTTCACGCCGACCAGGACAGCATCCGAGATCGCGCGCATGCGGTGGGTGTGCAGCAGGTCTTCGCCACCGCTGAGCCAGCGCGACATGCCGCTGGCGGTTGCGATCCGGCCGTCCAGGCTCTGTGCGAGATGACCGACCACCAGCGGCCGGTCCAGTCCGCCCGCACACAGCGGCCCGTACAGGGACACCAGCGGGTCGTGCGGCCACTGCGCGAGCGCCACGGTGTCGCCATCGAGCAGCGCCTGCCATTGTGCGCCGCCGGCCGGCGCCGGTTCAGCGGAAGAATGGGCAGTCACGTCGGGTTCGGGTGGCATGTGTCGGTGTCTGGATTCGGTGCAGGCGGGATATCAGCGGGGTGCGACGGCAGTGAAGCCGTCGAACACGATATCCGGAGCGCTGAGGTTGTGGTGCGAGGGCTCGCTGCGGCCGAAGCGCGCGGCTGGCGCGCGAATGCCCTCGAAGGAAAGAACCGGTGCGGTCGACCGCGTGCCGGCAGCCCCGACGTTCCACGCGACCAGCGACACGTCCGCCTGCGCCGTCGTGACGAACATCGACCGCAGCGCCGCGAACGGGCGGCCGGGCGCC